>NZ_JBEXCY010000095.1:0-41630 GCF_040605515.1 Dactylosporangium sp. NPDC005572
GTCGACGGGCGGAGGATGCCGGCGAGGTAGTTGCCGACGTCGGCTGCGCCGGCTGCGGTCTGGATCGCGGCGTTCGACGGCAGCGTGTAGGTCACGCCGGCCGCGGGCTGGGCCGACACCGGGGCGGGGACGACATCCTGGAGGTTCACCACGGCCGCGACCGCGGGAGCGGCGGTGGCGACCCAGGCGATTCCGGCGGCGGCGGTGACGGCGACCACCGCGGAGGCGAGCAGGGCGGGACGTTGCACGGCGTCCTCCACTGAAACTGTAAAGTTTCCTGTGAATTTGACGGCAAGCGATGTACCGCTGTCAAGGGGTCACCGCAGCAGGGACGCGAGCAGGTCGGCGCCGAGCGTGGCGGTCGCCGTGACGTCGAGGCTGTGCCGCACGTAACGGCCGCTCCGGACCGTCGTGATCAGCCCGGCCCGCTTGAGGACGGCCAGGTGGCGGGACACCTCGGGCGCGGTCAGCTCCCAGGCGCCGGCGAGCTCGCCGGTGGTGTGCGGGCCGCGGGCCAGGGTCCGGCACAGCCGCAGTCGCACCGGGTGGTTGAGCGCGTCGAGCCGCCGGCGGAGCAGGTCGAGGGGGAGCGGGGCGGCGTCGTGCCGGTCGGCCGCCGGGTACTGCACCACGGGCCGCCAGCCGGGCGCGTGCACCGTCAGCAGGTGCGGCCGGCCGTACACCGACGGGATGAACGTGACCCCGTCACCCTCCGCGCTCGTGTGGTTGTCCTGCAGCTTGTCGAGCAGGATGCGCGTCCCGTCGAGCGTGACCGCGGGGGAGACGGCGGCCAGCGCGGCGGCCAGGCCGCGGCGGGCGTGCAGCTCGCTCTTGTGCCGCGCGTCGGCGGCGAGACGGTGCTCGACCTGCCGCCAGGCGTCGTCGAAGAACGCGTCCGCGCACGCTTCGAGGAGCTCCCGCACCGCGGCCCGGACCACCGGCGGGTCGGCGAGCAGCCGCTCGGCGAACGCGGCCTGCCGCGGCCCGCGCGCCTGCGCCAGTTCGAGGGCCCGGTCGGCGGCGGCCGGGTCGGTCAGCGGCGACGCCCGCCGGAACGACAGCCGCGACGAGCCGCAGGTCGTCACCAGCGCCGCGGCGACGTACGCCTCGTCGCTCAGCCGGTCGACGGCGTCGAGCTCGGCCGCCAGGTCCGGCCCGGGCCGCCCGGGCACCAGGAAGTCGGCCCGCGACGAGCGCCACAGGAACTCCGCCTCCAGCAGCCGGTCGGCGAGCGCCGGCTTGAGCCCGGCGAGCGTCGCCGTGGCCCACCCCGACAGCGCCGGGTGGTGCCCGGGCTCGGCCAGCACGTGCAGCATCGACGTCAGCTCCGCGAGGGGCGACACCGCGAACGCGATGCGCTCGGCCGGCAGCGAGGTGATGTCGATGGTGAGCGTCACGCCCTTCATCGTGCCAGCGCTCGCCGCGCTCCCGCGGTGAGTTGACGCGGTCCGTCAATCGGCGTGCCCGCGGCGGGCCGGGCGGCCCAGGCTGCACGGCATGCGATTCGGCGGTTTCGGGGCGCGCTACGCGGTGGCGCTGGCGGTGGACGCGACGGGTTCCGGCCTGCTGCGGCCGTTTCTGGTGTTGTACGGCGTGAGCCTCCTGCGGCTGGACGTGCCGGACACCGGGCTGGCGCTGTCGGCCGGCCTGCTGGCGGGCCTGGCGGTGGTTCCGCTGGTGGGCCGCTGGATCGACACGGGCGCCCGCACGGCCCCCGTGGTCGCGACCCTGCTGGTCCGCGCGGCCGGCGTCGCCGTGCTGCTCCCGGCGGGCGGCTTCTGGCCGTTCCTGGCCGCCGCCGTGCTGCTCGGCCTCGGCAACCAGTGCTGGCCGCCGGCCCACGCCGCCCTGGTCACGGCCCTGGCCCCGGGCGCCGCCGACACCCCGCTGGCCGCCGCCCGCGCGCTGCGCAACGCCGGCCTGGGCGTCGGTGCCCTGCTGGCCGCGGCCGCGGTGGTGGCCGGCCCGGCGCTGCTGCGCCCCCTGGCCGCCCTGACCGGCGTCACGTACCTGCTGGCCGCCGCGCTGGTCGCGTCGATGCGCGCGCCGTCCCTCCGCGCCGCTGCTCTCCGCCGCGCCGATCTTGGAGTTGTGGCTCCTCACAAAACTGGTCATTCCCGGGTCATTCGGGAACCACAACTCCAAGATCAGCGCGAGGGGAAGGCCGCGGGGGAGGTGGGCGTGGCGCGCGGGAGGGCGGCCGGGCGTGCCGGGCTCTGGGTGCTCAACGGGGCCAACCTGCCGCTCGCGCTGTGCTTTGCCGTGCTCGAAGTCGCCTTGCCCGTCGTGCTCACCGAGCACCTGCGGGCCGGTGGGGCGTGGTCCGCCGTGCTGTTCGCCGGGAACACTGTGCTCGTCGTCGCCCTGCAGGTGCCGCTCGTCGCCGCGCTCGCCGGGCGGTCGCGGCGGGCCGTCTTCGCGTGGAGCGGGGTGCTGCTCGCCGTGTCGTACGCCGGGTTCTGGGCGTCGTCGTCCGCCGGCGTGCTCGCCGCCTGGGCGGTGCTCTACACGCTGGGGGAGATCCTCTACGCAGGCAGCGGGACGGCGCTGGTCACGGCGGCGGCCGACCCGGCCCGGCTCGGGGCCGAGCTGGCCCGGTGGCAGCTGTCGACCGGGATCGCCAACGCCGTCGCGCCGGTGCTGCTGCTGTGGCTGCTCGACGCCGGGGCCGGTCGACTGTGGATCACCCTCGTGGTCGCCACCCTGGCCGGCAGTGCCGTCGCCGGGCGGTGGGGCCCGCGCAACCCGCCGGTCAGCGGGTCTTCTGCGGCGGGCGGCGCGATAACTGCGGGGGCAGCGGCGGGCGGCCCTGCTGCTGGCGCTGCTGGCGGGTCTTGACGGCCAGGCGGGTCAGGTACAGCAGGGCGGCGCCGAGGACGCCGACGTCGTCGAGGTAGATCGGGTCGGGCAACAGGTCGACCGGGAAGATCGTGTAGATGATCGCGCCCCAGAACGCGACCTTGCCGCCGGCCCCCATGGCCTGCAGATACTTGCCGGTCTTCCAGACCCGGATCGCGAGGACGATGGCCACCACCAGCACGCCGATCAGCAGCAGGGCGCCGACGGCGATGAGGGTGTAGAACAACTCCTCGGACATGCGCCGATTCTACGGGCGATACTTCCCCCATGCCCGTCGAGCCACCCGCGATCCTCAGCAACGTGCCCGGGTCGTTCCCGGAGTCCGTCCTGCGCGAGCGCCACCCGGCGATCGTCGCCCGCGTGCTCGACGGGATCCCGTACGCACCGGCGGTACGAGATGAGCTTGAACGGCTCTTGCAAGAGCCCGTCATCGAGCCGCTGCCCGCCACCGCGCACGACGCCGCCGACTGGGCCCGGTGGGGTGCGGGGATGTACGGGCGGTCGTGGTACGACGTGCCGTTCCTGTGGGCGGAGAACTTCTTCTACCGGCGGCTGCTCGACGCGACCGGCTACTACGGGCCCGGTCCGTGGCGGGGGATCGACCCGTTCGGGCCGCAGAAGGCGGCGGACCTGCCGGGGGCGGCGGAGCTGGCCGAGCTCGACGCCTTGCAAGACTTGCAAGAGGACGACCAAGCCGCCGCGCTGACGGCGGCGGCGCTGTGGGGGAACCGGGCCGACCTGGGCTTCCGGCTGGTGTCCGGCGGCTCGCACCGGGTCGACGAGCTGGTCGCCGACGACACCAAGGCGCTGTGGGGGCTGCTGCGCGGCGGCGGCACGGTCTGCCTGGTGGCCGACAACGCCGGCCGGGAGCTGCTGCCCGACCTGGTGCTCATCGACTTCCTGCTGCGCACCGGGCGCGCGGGGCGGGTCGAGCTGCACGTCAAGCCGGCGCCGTACTTCGTGTCGGACGCGCTGCCCGCCGACGTCCTCGACGAGCTGCGGCGGTTCCCGCCGCGCAGCGCGGTGGGGCAGCGGCTGCGGGCGGCGCTGCGGGACGGCTCGCTGTCCCTGCACGCCGACAGGTTCTACTGTGCGCCGCTCACCTTCCACGACGTGCCGCAAGACCTTGCAAGCCGGTTCGCGGCGGCGGAGCTGACCATCCTCAAGGGTGATCTCAACTACCGCCGCCTCGTCGGGGACCGTCACTGGCCGGTGACCACGCCGTTCGAGGAGCTCACCGGATACTTTCCGGGCGCGGTCGCGGCGCTGCGGACGGTGAAGTCGGACGTGGTCGTCGGGCTGGGCGCGGGCGCCGAGCGAAGCCTGCCCGCGTCATGGCGTACCAGCGGCGCTTTTGCGCTGGTCCAAGTTCGCGGCTGAAACGGTCGTCGAGGTGAAGGTCGGGCCGGCCCAGATCGAGGTCATGTTCGTCATGGTGAGCACTCTGCCGCCCGCCACTTGGCGAGCACTTGCGGTCGGCTTGCGAAGTCCTTCAAGGGTGTCCGGCGTCACTAAGGTGTCGACATGAGCAAGATCCTTGTCGTGGACGACGAGCCGCAGATCCTGCGGGCGTTGCGGATCAACCTGGTCGCCCGGCAGTACGAGGTGGTGCTCGCCGCCGACGGGACCGAGGCCCTTCGCCAGGCCCAGCAGGCCCGCCCTGACCTGGTCATTCTCGACCTGGGGCTGCCCGACGTCGAGGGCGTCGAGGTGATCCGCAAGCTGCGCTCCTGGTCGCCGGTGCCGATCCTGGTGCTGTCCGGCCGGGCCGACTCGCGGGACAAGGTCGAGGCGCTCGACGCCGGTGCCGACGACTACGTGACCAAGCCGTTCAGCATCGACGAGCTGCTCGCCCGGGTCCGGGCGGTCACCCGCCGGCTCGCACCTGAAGACGACTTGCAAGCCGTGCAAGTCGGCCGCTTCGAGGTCGACTTCGCCGCACGGAGCGTCAGCGGCGGGGTCCGCCTCACCAAGACCGAGTGGCAGCTGCTCGAGCTGCTGGCCCGCAACCCCGGCAAGCTGGTCAGCCAGCGCCAGATCCTGCAGGAGGTGTGGGGTCCGACGTACCTCAAGCAGACCCAGTACCTGCGGCAGTACATGACCCAGCTGCGGCACAAGCTGGAGGACGACCCCGCGCAGCCCCGGCATCTCATCACCGAGCCCGGCATGGGGTACCGGTTCCAGCCGTGAGGCCGGCCTTAAGACAGACTTGAGGCGGCTTTCATTGACCGCCACCACTCCACGGCGAAGCATGTGTCTCGGCGAGGCGGATGCACCTGTGGAGGAGTCATGGGTCATCGCGTCGGCAAGCTCATACCGCTCGTAGCGATCGCGGTGGTGGTGGCCGGGGGCACGGCCCTCGCCGCCGAACGGACCGCCGACCGCCGCCGGCCACCCGGCCGGGGGAGCGGCCTCGCGTTCGAGGTGCAGAGCCTCGACGGGTCCGGGAACAACCGGGCGCACTCCGACTGGGGGCGCTCGGGCAAGCCGTACAGCCGGGTGGCGCCCGCGGTCTACGCGGACGGCCGCGGCGCGATGGTCCAGGGACCGAACGTGCGCTGGATCAGTAACCGCGTGTTCAACGACTCGCACCAGAACGTGTTCAACGACCGGCGGGTCAGCCAGTGGGGCTTCGTCTGGGGCCAGTTCGTCGACCACACCGTCGGGCTGCGCGACGCGCCGCCCGACGAGCAGCCGCCGCCGGGCGCGGCGGCCAACATCGTGTTCAACGCCGCCGACCCGCTGGAGACGTTCTCGAACACGCTCGGGATGATCCCGTTCAACCGCTCCAACGCGGCCCCCGGCGGCGGGGTCCGCCAGCAGACCAACCTCGTCAGCTCGTACGTCGACGCCTGGGCCGTGTACGGCGGCACCGACGCGCGCCTCGAGTGGCTGCGGGAGGGGCCGGTCGACGGGAACCTGGCCAACAACGGCCCGCACCTGCTGCTGCCGGGCGGCTACCTGCCGCGGCGGGACAGCCGGGGCGACGCGGGCAGCGCGCCGACGATGTCGATCGACGGGCTGCTGCGCGGCCGGCCCGGCACGGCGATGGTCGCCGGGGACGTGCGGGCCAACGAGAACATCGGGCTCACCGCGGTGCAGACCCTCTTCGCCCGGGAGCACAACCGGATCGTCGACAGGCTGCCGGCCAACCTGACCGCCGAGCAGAAGTTCCAGATCGCCCGGCGGGTCGTCATCGCCGAGCAGCAGTACATCACCTACGAGCAGTTCCTGCCCGCGATGGGCGTGCGGCTGCCGCAGTACCGCGGGTACGACTCCGACGTCGACGCGACGCTCTCGAACGAGTTCGCCACCGTCGGGTACCGCGCCCACAGCATGATCCACGGCGAGCTCGAGATGTCGTCGGACGCCGACCGGTACCCGACGGCCCAGCTGGAGGCCTTCCAGAAACAGGGCGTCGAGGTCACCGTCGACGGCGACGAGGTCGAGCTGGCCGTGCCGCTGAACGTCGCCTATTTCAACCCGGATCTCGTACCGGCGGTGCAGCTCGGCCCGCTGCTGCAGGGCATCGGCGGGGAGTCGGAGTACCGCAACGACGAGCAGATCGACAACCAGCTCCGCAGCGTGCTGTTCCAGATCCCGGCCCCCGGCAACCCGCGCTGCCTCGACGGCGCCGAGCTGCCCGACTGCTTCACCAGCGTCGTGGACCTCGGCGCGGTCGACGTGCTGCGCGGCCGCGACCACGGCATGCCGAGCTACAACGACCTGCGCCGCGCCTACGGCCTGCAGCCCCGCCGCTCGTTCCGGGCGATCACCGGCGAGTCGACGGAGGCCTTCCCGCGCGACCCCACCCTGACCGCGGGCAAGGAGATCGACGACCCGAACAGCCTGGACTTCACCGCCCTGTTCGACGTCGAGGGCAAGCGGATCGCCCCCACCTCGGAGGCGGCCGAGACCTCGGTCACCCGGGCGACCCGCCGCACGGCGCTGGCCGCCCGGCTCAAGGCGGTGTACGGCTCGGTGGACAAGGTCGACGCCTTCGTCGGGATGGTGAGCGAGCCGCACGTGCCCGGCACCGAGTTCGGCGAGCTCCAGCTGGCCATCTGGACCCGGCAGTTCCAGACCCTGCGCGACGGCGACCGGTTCTTCTACCGCAACGACCCGGGCCTGACGTTCATCCGCCGCGCGTACGGCCTGGACTACCGCCGCAACCTCGGCGACGTGATCGCCGACAACACCGACATCCCGAGGGCGGGCCTGTCGCAGAACGTCTTCTTCGCCCCACCCGCCTGACCCCACCCGCCGCCCGCCCGCCCCCGCCGGGGCGGGCTGGCCTGTCGCGCCGACGCCGTGTCACGCCCGCACCCCCAACGGGCACCTCCGCCCCGAGCGCCCGCCGCGCCCGCGCCCTGTCGTGCGTGCCCGTCGTCGCGCCTGCGCCCCTGCGGCCCGCCGCTTCCCTCCGCGCTCGCGCCCCCGCTCGGGCCCTCTCGCCCGTGTGGCCCCGCTCGCCCCCGCGATCTTGGAAGTGTGGTCCCGTGTTTATCGCGGTATATCCGATATTTCCGGGACCACGACTCCAAGATCGCGGGGGGGCCGGGGCGGGGTGAGGGGGCGGCGGGGGGTGTGGTGGTCACCTCTGGGTGGGAACGGGGGTGAGCACCGGCCGCGCGGGCTCCGGACGCGCCGATCGGGGTAAGGCTGGGGCTGGTCCGAAGGGGGGTGCGCGATGTCGCTGGCGGTCGCCTGTATCGGGATAGCCCTGCTCATCGGCACGCTGCTGCGCCTGTTCGTGCGCTCGCGCCGCCGGCCGGCCGGGACCGTCGTGTCCACAGTGGATTCCGTGGTGCACCGCGTGCGGGGCACCCGTCCCAGGGGCCGGGCGGCCGCGGCGAGTGTGGCGCGCCTCAGACCGGGTAGGCCCGTCCTGCACCGGTGCCCGGTTCGGCCGGGCCGGGCTTCGCCCGAGAACGAAAGGATCGCGCGCATGCAACCTGAAGGCGACGAACTGGCGCCCCAGGCTGACGAAGCTCCGGCAGTGTCCCCGGCCAGTGGTGTGCCAACCAGCGGGATCGCATACCGTGGCGCCGCCGGTGACTCGGCGGAGGCAATGCCTCCGCCCTCGGCCTCCGGCTCGACCTACCGGTCGAACAACGGTTCCGGCTCCGTGACCGCGCTCGCAGCCCTGTGGAACGACAACGACCGCCAGCGCATCCGCGGGCGGTGGCAGGAGCTGCAGATGCGCTTCCTCGACGACCCGCACCTCGTCGCCGGGGAGGCCGAGCGGCTGGTGCAGGAGGCGGTCAGCGCCCTGTCCGCCTCCCTCGACGCCCGCCGCAGCCAGCTGCACCAGCAGCGGGCCGCCCGCGGCCTCGACACCGAGAACCTGCGCGCCTCGCTGCGCGACTACCGCGAGTTCCTCGACCGCATCCTGAGCCTGTAAGGAGCCGACCAGATGAACTCAACGACCATCACGATCGGGCTGGTGGTGATCGCCCTCGCGGTAGGTGGGTGGATCCTGCTGCGTGGCGGCAAGGAGGAGGAAGAGGACGCCGAGGTCGGCGGGTCGGCGCCGCCGGCTCCGCGTCCACCGGCCCAGGCGGCCACGGCCGGGCTCCAGGCGGCCCCCGGCGTCCCGCCCACCGCGGCGCCCGCCGGGCTAGCCCAGCCGGGGATGCCCGGCATGCCCGGAGGTATGCCCGGAGGCATGCCGGGCGGGATGCCGGGCGGGATGCCCCCCGGCGGGGTCCAGAACATGCCCGGCATGCCCGGCACCGGGATGCCGGCCGCCGCGAGCGGGTACGGCCAGCCGATGCCCGGGGCGCCGATGTCGTCGGTGCCCGCGTACAACAGCGGCGGCGGCTACGGCACGTCGACGCCGCAGCCCGGGTACGGGGCGCAGTCCGGCGGCGGGTACTCGGTCACCGCGCCGCTCACCACCGAGGGGCACGCGTACGAGGTCCGGACCCGCTGGCAGGAGCTCCAGATGCGGTTCGTCGACGACCCGCAGACCGCGGCCGGGGAGGCCGAGCGCCTCATCGACGACGCGCTCGCCGGGGTGACGGCGTCGCTGAACGCGCGCAAGGACCAGCTGAGCACCTGGCGGGCGTCCGGCCGCGACGACACCGAGCAGCTGCGGGCGGCCGTCCACGGGTACCGCGACTTCCTCAACCACCTCGTGGGGCCGTGACATCGGTCGTTCCGTTTGAGGGCCGGTCATCGGCGGGAATACCTCCATTGAAGGAGGACCGCCATGACAGCCACCCAAGTTCTGCTCACGATCATCGTGCTCCTGGTGATCGCCGCGCTCGGCTACGGTATCTGGTTCGTCACCCGGCGGCGCGCCCTGCAGCAGCGGTTCGGTCCCGAGTACGACCGGGCCGTCGCCGAGGGCGACAGCCGCCTCGCCGCCGAACGTGAACTGCGCGAGCGGGAACGCCGCCACGCCACCCTGGAGCTGCGCGAGCTCGACCCCGCGGCGCGTGCCCGGTACGCGGCGTCCTGGGAGGAGATCCAGGCCCGCTTCCTGGACGACCCGGCCGGCGCGGTCCGCGACGCGGACGCGCTGGTCACCGACCTGATCGCCGAGCGCGGCTACCCGACCGGCGACTACGACGAGCAGGTCGCCACCCTCTCCGTCGAGCACGCGCGCACGCTCGGCCACTACCGCGACGCCCACGAGATCAGCGGGCTCAGCGAGCGTGGCGAGGCGACCACCGAGCAGCTCCGCCAGGCCGTGGTGCACTACCGGACGCTCTTCGCCGAGCTCCTCGGCACCGAAACCGCCGGGAGCACCGAGACCGCCGAGACCGCCGAGACCGCCGAGAGCACCGGGACCACCGGGACCACCGGCGCGACCCCCGCGCGCATCGACACCACCGACACCACCGACGTCCCCGCACAGCGGGCGTCCGACGACGTGCCCCACGACACCAGCAGCCGGTCGTAGGGCCGGGAAAGGACGCTTGCGATGCAGCAGGAACAGCGCGGGTCGCTCGACGAGACGTACGTCCCCGAACCCCGGCGGGCCGAGCACGACGACCGCGACGAGCCGGCCGTCGGCACCGCCCACGCGGCCGACGCCGACGGGGTGGACGCCGACCCCGATCGGGAGCAGACCTATCCGGCCGGCACCTATGTCTCCGGTACCTCCGAGTCCGGCCGCGACGACCCCGATGCCGAGGTCGTGGACCGCGACGACGCCCTCGCCGAGGAGGACGTGCGCGAGGCCGAGGACGACGACGTGCTCGCCGACCACCACGGCCGGGACGCGATCGGCGACCGCGTGGACGAGGACGTCGCCGCGGACCGCGCCGAGGAGAAGGCCGAGGAGAAGGCCGAGGAGGAGCGCACCGAGGAGGGGGCCGAGGCCACCGACGACCGCCGGTGGGAGTCCGGGCACTCCGGCCCCACCGACGTCAGCGACCTCGACGTCCAGCCCGTGGACGACCGGGCCCGCGACGACGCCGAGGACCGCGCCTGGGCGGCCGGGCACGCCACCCAGCTCCGCGCCGGCTCGATCGACACCGAGCCCCCCGCCCACACCGACGCCGACACGCTCGCCGAGACCGACCCCGAAGCAGAAGCCGAAGCCGAAGCGGACGTGACCGACGGTGAGGCCGATGCCGAGACGGAGGTGGCCGACAGTGAGGCCGCCGCGGAGGAGGAGGCCGCGGAGGAGGAGGCCGCGGAGGAGGAGGCCGCAGAGCCCGGGGTGGCCGAGGAGCTGCGGCCGGGCGCGGTCGAGCCGGAGCCGCTCGCCGCCTTCTGGGCCGACGGCGCCGCGGACGGCCTCCGCGAGCGCTGGCGCGAGCTCCAGCTCCGCTTCATCGACGACCCCCGCTCCGTGGCCGGCGAGGCCGACCAGCTGGTCGCCGAGGCCGTCACCGCCCTCACCGCCGGCCTGGAGGAGCAGCGCCAGCGGCTCACCGCCTGGCAGGGCGAGGGCGACGACACCGAGCGGCTGCGCGCCGCGGTCCGGCGGTACCGCGACTTCCTCGACCGCCTGCTCGGCCTGTAACGGCACCGCGAAGGGCTCCCGCACGGCACGAGGGAGCCCTTCCGCCGGCAAGCTACCCGGTGGTAACGTCCCTTGGTACCGTCTAGTACCAAGGGGGCCGCATGCACGTCCGCGTCGCCGTCGTCGGGGCGGGGTTCGGTGGCCTGGGCGCCGCCATCCGGCTCAAGCAGCACGGCCACCACGACTTCGTCGTCTTCGAGCGGGCCGACGACCTGGGCGGCACCTGGCGCGACAACGGCTACCCGGGCTGCGCCTGCGACGTGCCGTCCCACGTCTACTCGTTCTCGTTCGCGCTGAACCCGGCGTGGAGCAACACGTACTCGCCGCAGCCGGAGATCTGGGACTACCTGCGCCGCGTCGCCGACCACCACGACCTGCGCCCGAGCATCCGCTTCGGCACCGAGGTACGACAGGCGTCCTGGGACGGCACGGCGCGGCGGTGGCGGATCGAGACGTCCCGCGGCGTGTGGACCGCCGACGTGCTCGTCTCGGCCGGCGGGCCGCTCAACGAGCCGATCGTGCCGAAGCTCGCGGGCCTGGAGACCTTCCAGGGCGCGACGTTCCACTCGGCGCGCTGGAACCACGACCTCGACCTCGCCGGCAAGCGGGTCGCCGTGATCGGCACGGGTGCGTCCTCGATCCAGATCGTGCCGGCGATCCAGCCCGTCGTCGGCCGGCTGTCGCTCTTCCAGCGGACCCCCGCCTGGGTGATCCCGCGTCACGAGCGCCCTCGGCGGCCGTGGGAGCACTGGATGTACCGCCGGATCCCCGGCGCCCAGCGCGTCATGCGCACGATCGTGTATTGGCAGGTCGAGGCGACCGTCGTCGGCTTCCTGCGCCCGTGGGTCATGCGGTACGCGCAGCGGCTCGCCCTGCTGAACCTGCGCCGGGCGGTGCGCGACCCGGCCCTGCGCGCGAAGCTCACCCCCGGCTACGCGCTGGGCTGCAAGCGGGTCCTCAAGTCGAACACGTACTACCCGGCCCTGACGCGCGACAACGTCGACCTGGTCACCGACCCGATCGCCGAGGTCCGCCCGCACGGCGTCGTCACCCGCGACGGCACCGAGCACCCGGCCGACGTGATCGTGTTCGGCACCGGCTTCCACGTCACCGACCTGCCGATCGCCGAGCGGATCCGGGGCCGCGACGGCCGGTCGCTCGCCGAGGTGTGGCAGGGCAGCCCCAAGGCGTACCGCGGCACCACCGTCGCCGGCTTCCCCAACCTGTTCCTGCTGCTCGGCCCGAATACCGGCCTCGGCCACAACTCCGTGGTGCTGATGATCGAGTCGCAGCTCAACTACATCATGGCGGCCCTGGACCGCATGCGCGCCCGCGGGCTGGCGAGCGTCGAGCCGCGTCCCGAGGTGCAGCGGCGGTACCTCGAGCGCCTCGACCACCGGATGGCGTCCACGGTCTGGGCGACGGGCGGCTGCCAGAGCTGGTACCTGGACGCGACCGGCCGCAACTCCACCCTGTGGCCCGGCTCGACCTGGCGCTTCCGCCAGCGCATGCGCCGCTTCGACGCGCGCGCCTACGAGGAGGTCCCCGCATGACCGTCCACTTCGAACGCTCCGGCGCCGGCGAGCCGCTCGTCCTCGTCCACGGCATCGGCCACCACTGGCGCGCGTGGGAGCCCGTGATCCCCGCGCTGGCGCAGCACTACGACGTCGTCGCGGTGGACCTGCCGGGGTTCGGCCGTTCGCCGGTACCGCAGCACGACCTCGGCATGCCCAGTGCCGTGACGGCACTGTCGGAGTTCTTCGCCGAGCAGGGCCTGGACCGCCCGCACGTCGCCGGCAACAGCCTCGGCGGCGCGATCGCCCTGGAGCTCGCCGCGGCCGGCCTGGTCCGCTCGGCCACGGCCCTGTCCCCGGCCGGCTTCGCGACCCCGGCCCAGGTCCGCCGCGCCCTGGCGGTCCTGCGCGGCCACCGCTTCGGCTCGTTCACCCCGGCCCCGGTGCTGCGCCTGTTCTACCGCACGGCGTTCGGCAAGGCATTCTCGTTCGGCTGGCTGGTGACCCACCCGTCCCGGCTGACCACCGAGCGGGCCCTGTCCGACACCCTGGCCCTGCGCGGCGGCAAGGGCTTCGCGCGGGTGGCCCGCCACGGCCACACGTACGCGTTCACGGCCACCACCCTCCCGGTCCCGGTGACGGTGGCCTGGGGCGACCGCGACCGCATCCTGCTCCCGGTCCAGGCCGAGGCCGCCCGCGCCGCGCTCCCGGAGGCCCGCCACGTGGCCCTCCCGGGCTGCGGCCACGTCCCGATGAGCGACGACCCGGCCGCGGTGGCGCAGGTCATCCGCGAGACGGCGGCCGCGGCGGTGCCGTCCGGTGAGGCCGCCGCGGCCGGGTGACGGGCCGGACGGTCAGAAGCGGACGAGCGTGCGGGCGCCCCTGCCCTCGCGCATCCGGGTGAAGGCCTCGCCGATGTCGTCGAGCACGACGTGGTCGGTCACCAGGGCGGCCAGGTCCAGCCGGCCCGCCCGCCAGTGGTCGAGCAGGATCGGCACGTCGACGGACGGGTCGGTGCTGCCGTACATGCAGCCCGTGAGCGTGCGGGCGAAGTACGCCACCTCCAGCGCGCTCAGCGACAGCATGTCCTTGGGTGAGCCCAGGCCGACGACCGTGGCCGTGCCGCCCCGGCGGGTCGTGGACCACGCGGCGCGGATCGTGTCGGCGCGGCCGACGCACTCGATCGCGTGGTCGGCGCCGCGGCCGCCGGTCAGGGCGCGGATCTCCTTCGCCAGCCCGTCCGACGGCGGGAGGAAGTCGGTCGCGCCCAGGCGGCGGGCCAGGTCCTCCTTGGCCGGGGCCGGGTCGACGGCGACGATCGTCGTCGCGCCGGCGATCCGCGCGCCCTGCAGGGCGGCCAGGCCGACGCCGCCCAGGCCGACGACGACCACCGACTGGCCGGGGCGCACCCGCGCCGAGTTGGTGACCGCGCCGACGCCGGTGAGTACCGCGCAGCCGAGCAGCGCCGCCTCCTCCAGCGGGATGTCGGCCGGGACCGGGATGCAGGCGTGGGCGCCGACGACCGTCTCGGTGGCGAAGGCGCCGGTGCCGAGGCCGGCGTAGACGTCCTCGCCGGCGGCGCTGCGCGCGAACGGCACGGCGCGGGCGTCGTCGGCGTGCACGCACAGGTAGGGCTCGCCGGCCTCGCAGAACCAGCAGCTGCGGCACGGCGGCGACCAGTTCAGCACCACGTGGTCGCCGGGCGCGAGCGTGGTCACGCCGGCGCCGACCTCGACGACCGTGCCGGCGCCCTCGTGGCCGAGCACCACCGGGAACGGCTGGCGCAGGGTGCCGTTGGCCAGCGACAGGTCGGAGTGGCAGACGCCGGCCGCCGCGAGGCGGACCCGCACCTGCGCCGGGCCGAGCGGGTTGAGCGTCAGCTCCTCCGTCGTGAGCGGGCCGTCGAGCGCCCGCAGCACCGCCGCCCGGACGGTCGCCCCGCTCACAGCTGGATCGCCTTCACGCTGGTGAACTCCTCGTAGCCGAACGCGCCGAGCTCGCGGCCGTAGCCGGAGTGCCCGATCCCGCCGAAGGGCGCGAGCGGGTTGAAGGCGCCGCCGTTGACGTCGACCTGGCCGGTGCGCAGCCGGCGGGCGACGGCGAGCCCGTGCTCCTGGGACCCGGCCCACACGCTGCCCGCGAGGCCGTACCTCGTCCCGTTGGCGATGCGCACGGCGTCGTCCTCGTCGCGGTACCGGATGATGGACAGCACCGGTCCGAAGATCTCCTCCTGCGCGACGGTCGAGTCGGGGTCGACCTCGGCGAAGACCACCGGGGCGACGAAGTAGCCGGTCGCCGGCACGTCGGCGCCGCCGAGCACCATCTTCGCGCCGTCGGCGACGCCGCGCTCCACATAGGACAGCACCCGGTCGCGCTGGGCGGCCGAGGCGAGCGGGCCGAGGCGGGTGGCCGGGTCGGTGGGGTCGCCGGGGACGTACTTCGCCGCGGCGGCCACGGCGAGGTCCACCGCCTCGTCGTAGCGCGACTCGTGGACGAGCATGCGGGTCCAGGCCGTGCAGGTCTGGCCGGCGTTGAGGTAGCAGTTGGCCACGCCGACCTTGACCGCGGCGGTGTGGTCGGCGTCGGGCAGGATCACGTTGGCCGACTTGCCGCCGAGCTCCAGCGAGACGCGGGTCAGGTTGGCCGCGGCGGCCGCCGCGATCTTCCGCCCGGCCACCGTCGAGCCGGTGAACGAGATGAGGTCGATGCCGGGGTGCCCGGCCAGCTCGGCGCCGGTCGGGTCGCCGTAGCCGGTGACCAGGTTGTAGACGCCCGCGGGCAGGCCCGCCTCCACCGCCAGCTCGTGCAGGCGCAGCGCGGAGAGCGGGGCGACCTCGCTGGGCTTGTGCACGACGGTGTTGCCGGCGGCGAGGGCCGGCGCGAGCTTGGCGACGGTCTGGTGCAGCGGGTAGTTCCAGGGTGTGATGGCCCCGACGACCCCGGCCGGGTCACGGACAATCCGGGAGTTTCCGATCTGTACCTCGTCGAGCGGCCGCTCGAGGTGCGCGACCATCGTCGACAGCACCGTCAGCGGCAGCCCCACCTGGACCTTGCGCGAGACGCCGATCGGCGTGCCCATCTCCGCGGTGATGAGCGCGGCGAGCTCGTCGGCGTGCGCGGCGAGGAGGTCGCGGAGCCGCCCGAGGTGCGCGGCGCGTTCGGCGCGGGAGAGCGCGGCCCAGGCCGGCTGGGCCGCACGGGCCGCCTCGACGGCGGGGGACACCGAGGGCGTGACCGGCACCGAGGCGATGACCGCCTCGGTGGCCGGGTTGTGGACGTCGATCACGAACCGTCTCCCTTACGCGAACGCGCTCACACCCGTGCGGGCGCGGCCGATGATGAGCTTCTGGATCTGACTCGTTCCTTCGTACACCGTCGTGACCCGGGCATCGCGCAGGTACTTCCCCACGGGGTACTCGTCGATGTATCCATAACCACCGAAGACCTGGAGGGCGGCGTTGGCGGCGCGGACCGCGGCCTCGCTGGCGAACAGCTTCGCCGTCGACGACTCGGTCGCGAACGGCCGGCCGCGGTCGATGAGGTCGGCGACCCGCCAGGTGAGCAGCCGCGCCGCGTCGGCCTCGACCGAGATGTCGGCGATGAGCTGCTGCACCAGCTGGAAGCCGGCGATCGGCCGGCCGAACTGGGTGCGCTGCCGCGCGTAGCCGACGGCGGCGTCGAGGCAGCCCTGGATGATGCCGACGCAGCCGGCGGCGAGCGACATCCGGCCCTTCGCGAGCGCGGCCATCGCGATCGTGAAGCCCTGCCCCTCGTCGCCGAGCAGCGCGCCCGCCGGGACGTGCACGCCCTCGAACGTGAGCGCGGCGGTCGCCTGCCCGCGCAGCCCCAGCTTGCCGTGGATCTCGTCGATCCGCAGGCCGGGCGCGTCGGTCGGGACCAGGAAGGCGGAGATGCCCTTCGGGCCGGGCCCGCCGGTGCGGGCGAAGACCAGGGCCACCTTCGCCCACGTGCCGTTGGTGATGAACATCTTGGCGCCGTCGATGCGCCAGCCGTCGCCGTCCGGGGTCGCCCGGGTGGTGAGGGAGGCCGCGTCGGAGCCGGTGTCCGGCTCGGTGAGCGCGAAGCAGCCGAGCGCCTCGCCCGCGCACAGCCTCGGCAGCCACTCCGCCTTCTGTCCCGGGGAGCCGTAGCCGTTGATCGACTTCGCGACGAGCCCGAGGGACACCGAGACGATCCCGCGCACCGACGAGTCGCCGCGCCCGAGCTCTTCGAGGACGAGGCAGTACGTCAGGTGGTCGCCGCCGCTCCCGCCGTGCTCCTCCGGGATCGTCACGCCGAAGATCCCCAGGTCGGCGAGCTTCTGCACGACCGACAGGTCGACCTGCTCGGCCCGGTCCCAGGCGGCCGCGTGCGGGGCGATCTCGCGATCGACGAACTCCGCGGTCATCCGTCTGACCGCCTGCTGCTCGTCACTGAGCGTAAGGTCCATGCCGACACCCTTTAACTAACGCCGTTAGTTTCTAAGATCGTAGCCATGGTCCGTCCCAGAACGCCACTGCTCACGCGGGAGCGCATTGTCGAAACCGCCACAGCGATCGTCGACGCCGACGGGCTCGACGCCCTCTCCACCCGGCGGCTGGCCCGCGACCTCGGCGTGCAGGCGCCGTCGCTGTACAACCACTTCGCCACGAAGGAGGAGATCGTCGATGCCGTCGGCGACGCGATCGTGGCCGGCGTCGACCTGTCCATGCTCGGCCGCGACCCGTGGCCGGTCGCGCTGAAGGCGTGGGCGCGGGCCTACCGGGCGGCGTTCCGCGCGCACCCGAACGTCGTGCCGTTCCTGGCCCGCGGCCCGGCCCGCCGCCCGGCCTCGCTGCGCCTGGCCGACGCGGTGTACGGGGCGCTGGTCGACGCGGGCTGGCCGCCGGCGATGGCGACCCGGATCGGGGCGACGATGCGGTACTTCGTGGCCGGCTCGGCCCTGGGCTCGTTCGCGCTCGGCTTCGTGGACGACCCGTCCCTCTACGCCGAGCAGTACCCGCACCTGCGCGACGCCCACCGCCTGGCCGGGCACCACGAGCAGGTCGACGAGGGCGCGTTCGAGCTGGGCCTGGAGGCCCTGGTCGACGGCCTGGAGCGCCGCTTTCCCGGGTAGCTACTTGCGGCGGCGGAACCGGCCCCGGCCGCCGGCCGTGGGAACGCGTCGGGGCTGCTCCGGGCGCGGTTCGCGGCCGGGCCGTTCGGTGCGCGGTTCCCCGCCGGGCCAGACGACCCAGCCGACGGCCGCAGTACCCGCGGCGATCACCGCGATGTCGGCCCACAGCAGCCCGCTGCCGCTGCCGTACTTGCTCTCCAGCTCGGCCGGCATGACCCCGTCCGGGTCGACCAGCACGGCCACGGTCTCGCCGACGAACGGCGCGCCCGCGTTGCAGTCGAGCCAGCCGAGGTCGCGCCCGTCGTCGGCGCCGCGCACCTCGCACTCCGGCAGGCAGTTGCCCTTGCGGTCGGGGAGGCAGCGCTGCGCCACGATCGTGCCCCAGACCTGCTCGGCGCGCAGGCCCACGACGACGGTGTACCCGGTGAGCAGCAGGAAGACGCCGCCGACGCCGAGCACCGCCCACGCCGTCCCGGTCCGCCGGGTCGGCTTGAGCCCAGGATCACGCTCGCGCTCCGGCCGGCTCCTGCCGTCGCCGAGCCAGTCGGGCAGCTTGGCCACCCCGATGACGACGGAGAGGAACACCACGAGGCTCAGCACGACGAGCGGCTTGATGTCGTTGCTGATGCTGTAGGTGAGGAATGCGACGGCGGCGAGCCACGCGGCGACCGTCAGTACCGCCGTGCCGCAGCGCAGGATCAACGACATGCCCGGAGGGTACGATCCCCGGTCACGTACCGGTCAGGCGGCGGCCTGGGAGGGCATCACCAGCAGCAGCTGGCCGCCCGGGCGGGTGCTCATGCGCACCGGCAGGCGCATCATGCGGCCGGCCCGGATCAGCACGGTCGCGGTGTCGAGGTCGGCGACCCGCAGGCCGGGGGAGCCGGTGCGGGCCGGGCCGGAGACCAGCAGCACCCCGCGCCAGGCGGCCTCGGCCAGCAGGCGGGCGTGCCGGACCTGGCGGGTCGAGCGCGGGGCCTCGGGCGCGCCGCACAGCTCGGCGTACCCCCGCCACCACGCACGGTCGAGGAAGTCGTCGGTGCCGGGCTCGGTGAAGACGCGGGAGATCTCGTACCGATGGCGGTTGCCCGCCGTGTAGCGGTGCACGCTGGCCGATTGGCCGGCCGCGTGGAGCAGTTCGACCAGCCGGTCCGCGGCGGCGGGCCGGTTGAACTCGGCGAGCACCCCCGACAGGGCCTGCGCGGAACGTGCCCGGGCGCCCCCCAGTGCCCGGGCACGGCCTCCACCCCCACACACCCCGGTACATCGCACCAGCACGGCCGCCTCGAACGCGGCGACGGTCGAGGCCAGATAGCGCTCGCCGGTTGACACGATGTCCACGTGGACACCGTCGCGTGCGCGGGGGTGCCGGCGGAACCGTCGTCAGCGTTCCTTGAGGAACTCTTGAAGGAGGACGACCTGGGTGCAGCGGTTCTCGGCCGGCGTGACGCCGTCCGCGTCGCGCGGCGACGCCGCGCAGAACGCGACCCTGCGGGTCCGGCGCAGCACCCGGCCGACCGCCCGCAGCCGTACCATGAGCGCACGATGCGGGTGATGGTGGTGGAAGACGACGCGCGGGTGGCGGCCGCCCTGGCCACGGCCCTGCGGCGGCGCGGGCACGAGATCGTGCACTGCATGACCGCCGAGAGCGCGCTCGACACGTTCGCCGCCGAGCCGTTCGACCTGGTGCTGCTCGACCTCAACCTGCCCGACGGCGACGGCATCGACGTGTGCCGGACGCTGCGGCGCAAGGACGAGAGCGTGGCGATCATCGCCGTCACCGCCCGGGCCGAGGAGCGCGACCGGGTCGCCGGGCTGCAGACCGGCGCCGACGACTACGTCGTCAAGCCGTACTCCATGGCCGAGCTCAACGCCCGCATCGAGGCCGTGCTGCGCCGGGCCGTGCGGGCCCAGCCCGCGCCGGCCGAGGTCGTCGTCGCCGGGCCGGTGCGGATCGACGTCGCGGCCCGGCGGGTGTCGGTGCACGCCCGCGAGCTGGCGCTGACCCGCAAGGAGTTCGAGATCCTCGCCGTGCTGGCCCGCACGCCCGGCGTCGTCGTGTCGTACGACCGGCTCATCCTCGCCGTCTGGCAGACCAGCTTCGTCGGCCGGCACACCCTCGACGTGCACGTCGGGTCGCTGCGGGCCAAGCTCGACGTCCCCGGGCTCGTGCAGACCGTCCGGGGCGTCGGCTACCGGCTGGCGCCGTGAGGGTCCGCCTCGTCGGGACCTACCTGGTGCTGCTCCTGCTGGTGCTGGCGGCGCTGGAGGTACCGTTCGCGACCATCATCGCCGGCCGGGACACCCAGCGGCTGGTGGCCGACCGGCTGGCCGACGCCACCCGGTTCGCCACGCTCGCCGAACCCGCGCTGCGGGCCAACGAGACCGCCGAGATGTCGGCCGAGCTGGTGCGCTACGACGAGCTGTACGGGATCACCGCCATCGTCGTCGACCAGGACGCGCACCGCACGGTCAGCTCCCGGCCCGGCGCGTTCCTCGACGACGCCGACGTGCTCCGCCAGGCGCGCCGCGCCCTGGAGGGCCGGGAGGCCAGCGACGACGGCACGGTCTGGCCGTGGCGGACGGACCCGTACGTCGTGGCGGTGCCGGTCGGCCGCGGCGGCGAGGTGATCGGCGCCGTCATCACGATCTCGCCGACCCGGGACCGGGCCAACGCGGTCGGCACCGCGTGGAGCATCCTCGCCGGCGGCGGCCTGGTGGTGCTGTTCGCCGGCATCGCCCTCGCCTGGCTGCTGGCCCGCTGGACGCTGCGCCCGGTCGCCGAGCTCGACGCCGCCGCGCACGAGCTCGGGGCCGGCGACTACGCGGCCCGGGTGCCGGCCGCCGACGGCCCGCCCGAGCTGCGCCGCCTCGGCACCGCCTTCAACGAGATGGCGGCGACCGTCGCCGACTCCCTCGAACGGCAG
This sequence comes from Dactylosporangium sp. NPDC005572, assembly GCF_040605515.1. Classification (NCBI taxonomy): domain Bacteria; kingdom Bacillati; phylum Actinomycetota; class Actinomycetes; order Micromonosporales; family Micromonosporaceae; genus Dactylosporangium; species Dactylosporangium sp. NPDC005572. The sequence continues at coordinate 20,398 of NZ_JBEXCY010000095.1, forward strand.
CGGGCGTTCGTCTCCAACGCGAGCCACCAGCTGCGCAACCCACTCACGGCGCTGCGGCTGCGGGTCGAGGACCTCGGCGCCGACCTCACCGACCCGGAGGCCGTCGAGGGGCACAAGCTCGCCCTGGAGGAGGCCGAGCGGTTCGGCGACGTGCTCGACAGCCTGCTCGCGCTCGCCCGCGCCGAGCGGGGCCGGTTCGAGCTGGCCGACTTCGACGCCGGTGAGGTGGCCTGGGCGCGGGTGGTCGCCTGGCAGCCGGTGGCGACCAAGAAGCAGATCACGCTGCGGTACGTGCGGCCGCCGCACCCGCTGCGGGCGCGGGCCGTGACGACGGCGCTCGACCAGACCCTCGACGCGCTCATCGACAACGCGGTGAAGTTCTCCGGCCCCGGCGCCACGGTCTCCGTCCGGCCCACCGCCGACGAGGGCGGCGTCGCCGTGCACGTCGTCGACACCGGCCCGGGCCTCAGCGAGCAGCAGCGAGAGCTGGCCACCGTGCGGTTCTGGCGGGCACCCGACGCGCAGAACGTCGACGGCAGCGGCCTGGGCCTGCCGATCGTCGCGGTGCTCGTGGAGGCCTCGGGCGGCCGGCTCGACCTGATGCCGAACACCCCGACCGGGCTGCACGCCTGCGTCTGGTTCCCGCAGGCGCCCTGACCGCTTCCTTCGGCCCTCGGCTCCTGGCCGGTTATGCCTTCTGGTCGCGGTAGTAGCGGGCGGCGCCGGTGTGCAGCGGCAGCGGCGGGGTGCTGATGGCCGAGCGGATGTTCAGCCGGGCCGCCGCCTGGTGCGCCTTGGCCAGCTCGTCGCGGCCGTCGAAGAGCAGCCGCGTCACGCCGTACGCGAGCAGGTCCGGCATCGACGAGCGCACCACGAGGTAGTTGGCGATGCCGACCGCCACGACGGTGGTGATGCCCCGGTACGTCGAGGCGGGCACGACCCGCTCCGCGTAGTAGTCGCCGTAGTTGTGGCGCAGGTCGGACACCAGCGCCTGCAGGTCGAGCAGCCGGATCGGGAACGCCTGGGCCAGGCCGGTGATCGACGACACCGGCAGGCCGCCGGAGAAGAAGAACGCGTCGACGTAACCCCCCTTCAACGCCGCCGCCGAATCGTCGAGACCGAGCTGGACCCGCTGCACCGACACCCCGGCCACGCTGAGGATCCGCTCGGCGGTGACGGCGGTGCCGGAGCCGGGCGCGCCGATCGAGACCCGCCGGCCGCGCAGGTCGGCGACGCTCTGCACGGGGCCGCCGGCGGCCACCACGATGTGGATGTAGTCGTCGTAGATGCGGGCCAGCGCGGCCAGCCGGCCGGGGCTGGCCCCGTGGCCGGCGCCCGCGATGTCGGCCTGGGTGAACGCGACGTCGGCCGTGTCGTCGAGCAGGTCGGCGACGTTCTCCTCGGAGGCGGCCGTCTGCAGGACGCTGGGCCGGACCTTCGGCAGGTACCGCCGGGCCAGCGCCGCGATCGCCGTGCCGTACTTGTAGTAGACCGCCCCGGAGCTGCCGGTCGCGATCCGCAGGGTGCCGGTCGCCTCCTCCCCGGCCGACTCGCACGCGCCGAGCAGGACCGCGCCGGCGGCCCCGGTCAGCAGCGCGCGCCGTCTCACGCAGCGACCCCCAGCAGGGAACGCAGCGCCGAGATCGTCGCCGGGGTGTCGTGGTGGTGCAGCGTGGTCATGCCGAGCGCCCGGGCCGGCTTGAGGTTGCCCGGCAGGTCGTCGACGTAGACGCAGTCCTCCGGCGCCAGCCCGACCGCCCGCGCGCCCAGCGCGTAGATCTCCGGGGCCGGCTTGCGCAGGCCCACGTCGCCGGAGATGACGACGCCGTCGAAGAGCTCCTCGAGCAGCACCCGGTCGTACCGGTCCACGCCCCACGAGTTGGAGATGAGCCCGGTGCGGATGCCCTGCCGCCGCGCGGCGCGCACGAAGTCGAGCATTGCCACGTCGTCGTCGGTGCCGCCCATGAGCCGCTCGATGAGCCCCTCGGGCGCGACGCCGAGCAGCGCCGCGAAGCCCCGCTCGAACTCGGCGTCGGCGAGCGTGCCGTCCTCCAGCCCGGCCAGCAGCGCACGGGCGGTCCCGTCGCCGCGGAAGAGGTCGCGCACGGTGCCGGCCGGCAGCCCCTCCCGGGCGCAGAACGCGTCGAACGACGCGAACACGTCGGTGGTGAGCACGCCGCCGTAGTCGACGAGGAGGCCACGATGCATGAGGCGAGGGTAGTACGCCGGAGCTGCCCGGCCCTGTGGAGAACTCCACACGGCCGGACCGGGCGTCAGGCGCCGCGCGTCTCCGAAGCCAGCGCCAGGGCGTTCGCCCGCAGCGAGTCGTGCCTGCGCTGGCGGGTCGCCGACGTGCCGCGGCTGCGCAGGCCGGTGAGCAGGTCCACGGCCGTCTCCCACTCGCCGCGCGCCTCCAGGGCCGGCCGCACGTGGGTGAGCAGCGCGTCGATCCGCGCGCCGGCCGGGACCGCGGTGCGGGTCGCCGGGTCGACCAGGTGGCCGCTCAGGCCGGAACGGGCCGCCCGCCAGGTGGCCGCCCGCAGCAGCACCTGCGGCGCCTCGGGCAGCGGCCGCCCGGCCGCGTCCTCCTCGGCGGCCGTCGTGACCAGCGCCCGGGCCAGCGAGGCGAGCAGCACGACGTCGTCGATGCGCGGGCAGGAGTCGGCGACGCGGATCTCGACCGTCGGGTACCGCGCCGACGGCCGGGCGTCGAAGTACACCATCCCGGCATCGCTGATCACGCCGCTCTCCACGAGCGTGTCGACGACCTTCTGGTACTCCGCGGCGGAGGCCAGGTCCGGCGGCGGCCCGACCGTCGGCCACCGGCTGGTGACGACGGTGCGGTAGGAGGCGTAGCCGGTGTCCTGGTGCGCGAAGTACGGGGAGCTGACGCTCAGCGCGAGCAGCGCCGGCAGCCACTCCCGCACCCGCCGGGTGATCCGCACCGCCAGGTCCCGGTCGGGCACCCCGACCTGGACCTGGCAGGCGGCCACCTGCTGCTCGTAGACGAGCTGGCGGTACTCCTGGGCCATCCGCTCGTAGCGCTCGTCGGGGTACACCCGGCTCGGCCGCGCCCCCGAGCCGGGCACCGTGCCGGCGGCGACGACGGCCAGGCCGAGCCGCTCGCAGGTCTCGGTGACCGAGCGCCGCTTCTTGATCAGGTCGGCCCGCAGCGCGGACAGGTCGGTCTGCACCGCGCTGGCCGTCTCGACCATCGAGCGGTGCAGCTCCGGCTCGGCGTCGGCGCCGCGCAGCACCCGCCGCGCGGCCGCCTCCAGCTCGCCGGTCTCGGCGTTGACGACGTGGAACTCCTCCTCCACGCCGATCGTGTCGCCGACGTTCACCATCGGCTGTGCACCGACGCGCGGATCAGCTCGTCGTACACCTCGCGGACCGCGTCGTGGGTGGCCGCCGGCAGCGGCGGGAGGTCGCCGACGGCCGCGTTGCCGCGGGCCTGCTCGCCGTTGCGCGCGCCGGGGATGACGACCGAGACGGCCGGGTGGTCGGCGATCCACCGCAGCGCGAACTGGCTCATCGTCAGGCCCTCGGGCCTCAGCGGCGCGAGCCGGCGCACGGCCTCCAGGCCGGTGGCGTAGTCGACGCCGGAGAACGTCTCGCCCTGGTCGAACGCCTCGCCGTGGCGGTTGTAGGTGCGGTGGTCGTCGGCGCCGAAGGTGGTGTGCTCGTCGTACCGCCCGGAGAGCAGGCCGCTGGCCAGCGGGACCCGCGCGATGATGCCGACACCCATCTTCTCGGCGGCCGGCAGCACATCGTCGAGCGGCTTGAGCCGCAGCATGTTGAAGATGATCTGCACGGTGGCCACGTTGGGCCGGGCGATCGCGGTCAGGGCCTCTGCGACGGTCTCGACGCTCACGCCGTAGGCGTGCATGCGCCCCTCCTGGACCATGAGGTCGAGCCCGTCGAAGACCTCGTCGGTGGAGTAGACCTCGCTCGGCGGGCAGTGCAGCTGCACCAGGTCGAGCGTGTCGACGCCGAGGTTCTGCCGGGACCGGTCGTTCCAGGCCCGGAAGTTGTCGAGGTTGTACCGGTACGCCTCCTGCGGTACCCGCCGGCCCATCTTCGTCGCGACGGTGACCGTGCGCCCGGTCGGCAGGCTCCGCACGAACTGCCCGACCAGCCGCTCGCTGCGCCCGTCGCCGTACACGTCGGCGGTGTCGATGAGGTCGACCCCCGCCTCGTGCGCCGCGATGAGCGTCGCGAGGGCCTCGTCCTCGTTCACCTCGCCCCAGTCGGCGCCCAGCTGCCACGCCCCGAGCCCGACCACACCGACCGGGACGCCCGTGCGCCCCAACGTCCTCTGCTGCATGCCCTTCACCCTATGCCGCCGATGATCCCCCCGCCCGCGGTGTGCTGCGGGCAGGGGGATCCGGCAGGGGGATCCGGGCCGGGAATCCCGTCCGGCTAGAAGACCGGCACGCCCGCGCGGACCAGCTTCCAGTTCGGGGTGAAGAAGTCGGCCGGGTCGATCGCGCCCTTCGCCTGCGCCCAGTCGATGAGCAGCTGGCGGATCTCCTGCTGCGCGTTGTACACCTGGGTCTTCACGATGCCGGGGAAGTTGCCGCCGCCGGAGCGCCGGTAGTTGTTCACCGCGACGACGAACTGCTCGGCGTCGCCGACCGGCGTGTCCGTGCCGGGGTGGACGAGGCGGGTGATGCGCTGCCCGACCGGCCGGCTGATGTCGATGTCGTAGTCGACGCCGGAGATGGTGTCGTAGTTGTAGTCGGGCACGGACGGGTCGTTGATCGCCGCCGGGTCGACCGGGGCGCCCGGCGCGAGCGTCACGAAGTACTTCGCCGAGTACTCCAGGTAGGCGCGCACCTCGGCGCCGGTGAGCACGACGGCTTCCAGCGTGTTGTCGTAGATGTACAGCCCGGCGACGTCCTTGATGCGGACCTCGCCGGCCGGGAAGACCGCGGTACGCGAGAAGGGCGCGGCGATCGACAGCACCGGCAGGGCCGTGCCGAGCGCCGCGGTCACGGTGTCGGTCTGGACCTTGTTGATGTAGTCGAGGATCGCCGTGTCCTTGTACCGCGACTCCGCCGCCGACAGCGTCTCGGTCGAGGTGGCGACGACCTGGTTGACGTACGCGACCGTCTTGGCGTGCTGGGCGCGGACCGCGGCGAGCACCTTCGGGTCGGCCTCGACCGTGTTGGTGTTCAGCGTCGTCGCCTGCTTCGCCGTGATCGTCCAGCGGTTGCGCTCGCGGGACAGTGTGAAGTCCATCCGGGTCAGCCGCTGGCCCCACTTCGACGGCTCGGACAGCAGCACCTGCGCGCCGGTCGCGGTGTTGGTGACGAAGCGCTGCGGGATGTCGTTGTGCGCGTGGCCGAAGAGGATCGCGTCGATGCCGGGGACCTGCTGGGCGATGAGCGCCGACGGGTTCTCGTTCGGCAGCTCCGGTCCGTAGCTGGAGGTGCCGCTGTCGCCGCCGTGCGCGGAGATCAGGATGACGTCGGCGCCGCGGCGGCGCATCTCCGGCACGTACTTCGCGGCGGTCGCGACCAGGTCGTCGAAGCGAAGCTTCCCCTCGACGTTGGCCCGGTCCCAGATCGCGACGCCCGGGTTGGTGAGGCCGAGGATGCCGACGCGCAGCGTCGGGGCGCCCTTGCCGAGGTCGACCTTCTTGATGACGTACGGCGCGAACGCCGGACGGCCGGTCTTCAGGTTCACCGCGTTGGCCGCGAGGGCCGGGAAGCCGAGCTGGCGGATCCACAGGTCGAGCAGCGGCAGGCCGTAGTTGAACTCGTGGTTGCCGAGCGTGACGGCGTCGTACTCGATGACGTTCATCGCCCGAGCCATCGGGTGCTTCTCGTGCGTGGTGGTGATCGGCTCCTGCTTGGCGTAGTACGTCGCCAGCGGCGTGCCCTGGATGGTGTCGCCGGCGTCGAGCACGAGCGTCGCCTTGCCGCGCCGCTCGGCCCGGATCCGGTCGACGAGCGTGGCGACCTTGGCCAGGCCGACGTCGTTGTGGGCGCTGTCGTCGTACTCGGCGTCCTTGTAGTAGTCCCAGTTGTAGACGTTGCCGTGCGTGTCGGAGGTGCCGAGCAGCGTCAGGTCCCAGGTCTTCGGCGCGCTCGGGTGGTGCGCGTCGGCGACGGCCGGGGCGACGAACGGGGCCGCCGCCGCGGCCGCCGCGGCCGAGAGGACGGTCCGCCGGGTGGTGCCGGAGGGATTGGTCATGTTGCGCCTTCCATGGTGGTTCGGGCGCATCGACCATAACCACCGGCCGCGGTGCGGCGACCCGCGACCTAACCCGTCCAGCCCAGTACCGACTCGCCGAAGGACAGCACGCCGAACCACACGGCGGCGTCGGCGACCGGCACGACGAGGGTCCACAGCGGACGGTCACCGCGGGCGAGACGGAACGCGACGACGGTGAATGCCGCCCAGACGAGCAGCAGCAGGCCCACCGCCCAGCCCGGGGCGAGCAGCCCGGACGCGGCATACCAGACGAATGTGGCGAGGTGGGCGGCGAAGCCGACCCAGCCGAGGACACGCGGCACGGCCTCATGATATGAGCCAGTCAATAGGTTGACGTCCTTCGATGTACGTCGGGATACTCGGGCGGCCCGCAGCGGACGGTCGACCCCGCCCTGACGGGCCGTGACCCCCTCGACCCTTGGGAGCAGCCCACGTGAAGACGTCCCGCCTCCTCGCGGCGCTCGCCGCGCTCGCCCCGCTGGCGCTCGTCAGCCCGGCGTCCGCGGCGCCCGCGAAGATCATGCTGGCCGCGGCGCCGAACATCTCCGTCACGAACGTCAAGGCGCACCTGACCCAGCTGCAGAGCATCGCCACCGCCAACGGCGGCAACCGGGCGCACGGCCGGCCCGGCTACCTCGCCTCGGTGAACTACGTGAAGGGCCAGCTCGACGCGGTCGGCTGGACGACCGCGGTGCAGTCGTTCACCTACAACGGCGCCACCGGGTACAACCTCATCGCGGACTGGCCCGGCGGCGACCCGAACGACGTGCTCATGGTCGGCTCACACCTGGACAGCGTCACCGCGGGGCCGGGCATCAACGACAACGGCTCCGGCTCGGCGGCCAACCTGGAGGTCGCGCTGGAGGTCGCCCGGCAGAACCTCACCACCACCAAGCACCTGCGGTTCGGCTGGTGGGGCGCCGAGGAGCTCGGCCTGCGCGGGTCGTCGGCCTACGTGAACAGCCTCAGCGCCACCGAGCGGGCGAAGATCAAGGGGTACCTCAACTTCGACATGGTCGGCTCGCCGAACCCCGGCTACTTCGTCTACGACGGCGACAACTCCGACGGCGTCGGCTCCGGCCCCGGCCCGGCCGGCTCGGCCGCCCTGGAGAAGGTGCTCCAGGACTACTTCACCTCGATCGGCGTGGCCACCGAGGGCACCGACTTCGACGGCCGCTCCGACTACGGGCCGTTCATCAGCGTCGGCATCCCGGCCGGCGGCACGTTCACCGGCGCCGAGGGCCGCAAGACCGCGGCGCAGGCCGCGAAGTGGGGCGGCACCTCGGGCACCGCGTTCGACCGCTGCTACCACAGCTCCTGCGACACGACCGCGAACATCAACGACACGGCGCTGGACCGCAACGCCGACGCGATCGGCTACGCCGTGTGGACCCTCGCGACCGGCACCACCACCCCGCCGGGCACGACCGTCTGGAGCGACACGTTCGAGACGGCGACCGGCTGGACGGCGAACCCGTCCGGCACCGACACCGCCACCGCAGGCGCGTTCGAGCGCGGCGACCCGGCGGCCACCTCGTCGGGCGTGGCGCTGCAGCTCGGTACCACGGTGAGTGGCTCGTTCGACCTGGTGACCGGCGCCGCCGCCGGCACGAGCGCGGGCGACTTCGACGTCGACGGCGGGCTGACCAGCATCCGCTCTCCGGCGATCACGCTGCCCGTGTCGGGGACGCTGACGCTGCAGTTCTCGTGGTACCTCGCCCACCTGAACAACGCCACGAGCGCCGACTTCCTGCGGGTGCGCGTGGTCGGCACCACGACGACGACGGTCTTCACCCAGGCGGGCGCCGCGTCGAACCGGGCCGGGTCGTGGGCCACGGCCAGCGTCAACATCAGCGCGTACAGCGGGCAGAGCGTCCGCATCCTCGTCGAGGCCAACGACTCCGGCACGGCCAGCCTGGTCGAGGCGGGCGTCGACGACGTGAGGATCACGCAGTCCTGACGCCGCGGGGGCGGTGCCGGTTCACGCCGGCGCCGTCCCCAGCAGGCTGCGCAGGCCGTTGAGATACATCGTCCGGTCGATCCGGCCGACGGTCACGTTCTGCAGGATGTACCCCTGGACGAAGCCGAAGATCGCCGTGCCGGTCGCGACCGGGTCGGCGCCGGCCGGCAGCTGCCCGTCCCGCTGGGCCCGGGCGGCGAGCGCCACGGTGCTGTCCCGGATCTGCCCGTAGATCCCGGACACCATGGCCGCGATCTCCGGGTCGTGCGCGGCCTCGCCCCACACCTGCACCGCGATGCGGACCGCGCCCCCGGCGTCCAGCTCCCGGTCGACGTGCCCGAGCACCTCGTCGAGGACGTCGAGCAGGGGCGGCAGCGGCTCCTGCCGCAGGAGCCCCTCGACGGTCGCGACGACCATGCCGACCTTCTCGGTGGCGATCGCCTTGATGAGCTCGGACTTGCTCGTGAAGTATCGGTAGAAGGCGCCGACCGAGAGCCCGGCCTCCTTGATGACATCCTGCATCGACGTCTGGTGGAATCCGTTGCGCACGAAGCAGCGCGTCGCCGCCTCGACGATCTGTTCCCGCCGGGCCGCGAGGTGAGCTTCCGAAACGCGTGGCACCCTCCGATTGTAGAACGAACGATCGCTCACTTTCACGGAAACGCCGAGGTGACGGATGGCACGCTGGTGGCCGGCGCTGCTCGGGCTGGTCCCGCTGCTGGTGGCGGCGGCCGACGGCGCCTGGCCGGCCGGCGTCGTGCTCGCGGTCGTCGTCGCGGCGACGGCGTTCGTCTCGCCCTCCCCGCGCAGCGCGTGGGTGCTCGCCGGCCTCGCCTGCGCCGCTTTCCTGGGCTGCTGGCTGTGGTCGGCCTTCCCGCCCGGCGCCGGGAGTCCGCTGCGCCCGCCGGCGTTCGACTGGTACGTGCCGGCCTGCGTCGCGGCCGGGCTTCTGTTCGTGGTGGCGTTCGGGGTGCGCCTGCAGCACGCGCAGCCGATGGCGAGCGACGGCCGGGACGGACCGGCGCGGGTCCTCGTGCTCGGCCTGTCCGGCGTCCTGGCGCTGTGCTGCGGCGCCGGGACGGGCCTGGTGCCCGACGACGGGCTGACCGGTGACCGCACCGCCGACCTGCGGACCGACGCCTACCTGCCGCTGCCGGCCGGGCTCGAGGTGCGGCGCACCAAGCACGAGTGCCTAGGGGCCCACGCCCGGTGCACGGTCGAGTACGAGGTGTGGGCGTCCGACGGCCGCCCGGTGGACGGGCGCCTGGCCGCCCACCTGCGCGACCGCGGCTGGCCGGCCGGCCTCGCCGGGAGCATGTGCCGCCCGGTGCGGGGCATCTTCACCTGGGAGCCGTCGTGCCTGGACGTCTCCATCGGGGTCACGAAGGCGGTGCTGACCTTCGACTAGACGCGGGTCGCGTTGAAGATCATCGTGGTCATCACGACGCCGCCGGTGCCGGCGTTGGCCAGGACCAGGCGGGGGCTCAGCGACGTGACCGGGGCCGTCTTGTCCACCGCCGACGCCTTGCGGCCGCCGGTCGAGAACGCGGTCAGCTCCACGCCGCCGTCCGCCGTCGGCTTGCAGGTCACCTGCAGCGGGGTCGACGCCGTAGTCGGCGGGCCGGCGTTCTTCGGCTTGGCCGAGCCGGTGAGGCGGGCGTGCTGGTCGCCGGTGTGCTTCCAGATCTCGATCACGCCGTCGGCGGCGACCTCGAAGCTGTAGCCGTTGGCGAGGTTGGTGCCGTCGAAGCAGCCGGCGCCGACCTTGGCGCCGCCGGCCGACTTGCCGATCGCCGCGAACTCCAGGTCCATCGCGAACCCGCCGCCCGGCACGCTGAGGCGCTGCTCGGGCCCCGGCGCGAGGCAGCGGACGCCGGGCTGCTCGGCGGTCACCCGCAGCGCGTCCGGCACCTCGATCTTGCAGCCGCCGGCCGCGCCCCAGGCCGCCTTCTGCTGCAGGGCCGCGACGGTGCGGGTGCCCTTGAGCGTCCACGGCCCGACCGAGCCGAGCCAGCAGGCGATGACCGGCCTGGCGTGCCAGCCCTCCTCCAGGGACGGCGGCAGCAGGGGCGCCTCCAGGGGCAGGAAGGACTGCCCGAACGGTACCCCGAGATAGTCGCCGTACGACTGCTCGCACATCGCCTTCGCGGCCGCGTCGACGGCTACCTTGCCGGGGTTCACCGTGAACGGCAGGTGCCCGACGAACGTGACCTCGCCGACGTGCGCACCGTTGCACGGCGCCACGTACCGCAGCTGCGACGACCCGCCGATCCAGTCGAAGCACTCGCCGTTCTTGAGCTCGAACTGGTCGCCGACGTACAGCTCGGCGGCCGAGGTGCCCGGCTGGACGAGGGCCTTGGCGATCCGGTCGCCGTCGTCGTTGCCGGCCACCGGCAGCCCCTGGTCGAGCAGCGCGACCAGCGCCGGCGACAGCCCGTCGACCCGCAGGGAGGTGTCGTGCACCGACTGGACGTGCTGCGGCGACAGCCCGGCGACGACCACCACCTTGCCGTCCTGGGTGCGCAGGTAGTACTCGTAGCCGAGCCAGTGGCTGGCGCCGGCCAGGCCGAGCGGCACGACGAGCGCGACCGCGAGGACCGCGTAGCCGGTGACGGTGCCCCAGGCCCGCCCGACGGACGCCGCGATCACCGCGGCGGCCCCGGCGAGCACGCCGCCGAGCAGGGCGATCGCGCCGCCGGAGGCGAGCAGCAGGCGCAGCGGCTCGGCGAGCAGGAAGCCGACCAGGCCGCCGGCCCGGTTGGTGCCGCCGTCGAGCAGGTTCGGGTTGCCGCGCACCAGGTGCAGCAGGCCGAGGGTGGCCAGGACGATGCCGCTGGCCCGGGTCAGCACCCGCTCGCGCAGGAACGCGAGGGTGGTCACGGCCAGCTCGCGCAGCTCGGCGCCGGTCCACAGCCGGCGGTCGGCGACCGGGAGCAGCGGCAGCCGCCACGACCAGCGCGGGCCGCGGCGCAGGCGGGGGAGGGGCCAGGCGAGCAGCAGCGGCAGGACGGGCAGCGCGAAGGCGCCGTACCCGACCACGAACTGCGCCGCGGTCCGCGCGACCCCGCTGACCGGCACCTGCGGCACCCAGAGCAGCGCGGCGAGGGCGGCCGCGATGAGCGTCGTGACGACGAGCCGCACCCAGGACGGCCGGACCGGCCGCGCACGGGCGGGCGGTTCGGGCCGGTCGGTGCGGGCGGGCGGTTCGTCGGGTTCGCCCCACAGGTCGCCGGTGGTCGGCACCCGCCGGGTCCGTCCGGTGAAGATCCCGGTCTCGGTCCGCTCGTCGCCGCCTTCGCGGAACTCCCCGGCGAGCACCCGGTCGCTGGTCTGCTCCAGGAGCCGGCCGCGCTCACCGGTCCGCTCGCCGCCCAGCTCGCCCGCCAGGTCGATCAGCCCGCGCCGGGGCCGCCGGTGCACCCCGGACTCGGCCGCGGTGGCGCCCTGCCAGTCGGTGAGGGCGGCCCGCACCTGGTCGGCCGCGGCGATCCCGAGCAGCACCGCCGCGACCAGCGTCAGCGCGATCTGCCAGACCGGGGGAGCGGGCGCGAACCCGAGCAGCGTCGAGACGCCAAGCATTGCCGCGGTGGCCAGCGTCAGCAGGCCGACCGCGGGGAGCGCACCACGGACTCGGGGGCCGACCTCGGACACGGCTGCGAGCATGGCACCCGCCGTACCCCATCGCAACTGGCCTAAGTCTGGCTTAAAAGTCGCGGGTCACATCTGCGTGTGGCCGGCCGCGCACGCATCGATGACCGCCTTGAAGGCAGCCACCTCCAGATCGGTGATCTTCAGCTCCGTGTAGAGCGGGGCGCCGCCGTCGAGGCTGACGAACGCGGGGAAGACGTACGGCTTCTTGATCTCGGCCAGGGCGTGCGGCGTGCAGCGCTCGCCGTCGACGACGATCGGGATGCGCAGCTCGTCCTCGCCGGGCTTGAGCACGCCGTACGGCTTCGGGGTCGCCTCCCGCAGCGGTACCGGCATGACTTCGAGGAGGATGCTGCCGGTGAACTCCTGCAGGGTGACCGTGCCGGGGAAGCCGACCCGCTTGACCACCACGGTGCCGCTGACCCAGCCGCTCGGCAGCGGCGTCCACGGGCCGAAGGTGAAGGTGGCCTGGCGGTCGAGGTACGCCTGCTGGCAGTCGATGGCCAGCAGCTTGTCGAGCATGGCGTTCGGGCTGGCCAGGGGCAGCCGCAGGTCATGGACCCGCCCGTCCTCGGTGCGCACCTTGAACGCCACGTGCGACGGCGCGCTCCTGGGCTTCAGGTCGTCGCCGGCGCAGATCCCGGTGCCGTAGGAGACCGGCACGTCGACCCGCAGGCCGCCGACGGGCAGCGGCGCGTCGACGGTGACCGGCCCGGCGCCCTTGAACGACGGCGCCTGCAGCTCGACCTGGAGGACCGTGATCTTCGCGGGACCGTCGTTGTTCATCGCGATCTGCACGGTGTGCCGCACCTCGTCGACGCGGCCCTGCTGCAGCTCGACCCGCAGCTGCACCGCCGGAGCCGCCGGCTGCTCGACCGGGGCCGGCGCTCGGCCCGACAGCGCGGCACCGCCCAGGACGACGATCACGGCCACCGCGGCGAGCCACACGCGCTTCATGAACGCCTATGTTGGCACGATCCGGCGCGGCGGCGCAGTACGTGACCGCGGTGGTACCGGCCTCCATGTCCCTTCTTTCGTCCGCCGGGAGCCCGGAATGAGGGTTTCGCATCGGCTGGGGTACCTCGGGTAGGTTGTGGCGCGATGCGACGTGTACTGGCAACGACGCTGCTGCTGCTGACCGTGACCGGCTGCACCGCCGATCCCGGGCCGTCCGAGTCGGCCGGACCGGGCGGCCGCACCGGCGGCTGCGCGTCCGCGGCGGCTGCCCCCGGCGGCGGAGCCGACGCGGTCGACGTGGCCGGCCAGATCGGGCAGAAGGGCGAGACGGACTACGCGGCCGTCTTCGCCGGTGCCCGCGTCGCCGACGACGGCACGAGCGTCGAGGTCTACCGCAAGCCCTCCGCCGACCTCGACAAGTGGGTCCTCGACACCTTCGCGTCGGCCTGCGTGGTGCTCAACGACGCGAAGTTCTCGGCCGCCGAGCTCGCCAAGCGCTACCAGCAGGTCAACGACGACCACGAGTACTGGTCCGGCCAGGGCGTCGCGGTCAACAGCGTGAGCTCCGACTTCGTGCGCGGCGTGGTGATCGTCGGCACCGACGACCCGGACAAGGCGGGCCCGCTGTTCAAGACCCGCTACGCCGACGGGGTGCCGGTGGAGCTCGTCAAGGAGGCTCCCGCGTAGGTGGGCGCTTGGCGGGAGATCGTCAACGGGATCGGCGAGCGCACCGAGTTCGGCTCGGCCCGGCTGCTGCGCGACCCGCGGCGCAAGGGTGGCTGGACGCTGCTGGTCGAGGAGGTCCAGCAGTCGTACGTCGACGTGCACGACCCGACGTACCTGAGCTTCGAGTACACCCGCCGCCTCGGCTCGATCGTGGACGCGATGGCGCCCGCCGGCCGGCCGCTGCGGGTCCTCCACCTGGGCGGCGGGGCGTTCACGATGCCGCGGTACGTGGCGGCCACCCGGCCCGGCTCGGCGCAGGTCGTGGTCGAGCGGGACCGCCGGCTGGCCGAGTTCGTGCAGCGGGTGCTGCCGCTGGAGGTGCCGGTCGACCTGGTCTTCGGGGACGCGCGCGAGGTGGTCACCGGCTGGTCACCGGCCGACGACTTCGACCTGGTGATCGGCGACGTCTACGACGCGGCGCAGATGCCGGAGAGCGTCTCCGACGTGACGTTCGCCGCGGCGGTCGCCCGCCTGGTGCGCCCGGACGGCGTCTTCGCGGTCAACGTGGCCGACCTGGCGCCGCTGGAGTTCTCCCGCGGCCAGGCGGCCACCCTGCGTACCGCGTTCGCCGACGTGTGCCTGATCGTCCGGCCCGACCTGCTGCGCGGCCGGCGCTTCGGCAACGTCGTCTTCGCGGCCGCGCTCGAGGCCGGCCGGCTGCCGATCGCCCGCCTGGCCGCGGTCGCCGGCCGTGACCGGCAGCCCGCGCAGGTGGTCACCGGGGCCGGCCTCGACCTGCTGACCCAGGGCGCGTCACCCGTGGTGCTCGACCAGTGACCGGGTCCAGCGCCGAACCGGCCCCGACCGGCATCAGCTGGACGGCTCGATCAGCGCCCGGGTCAGCCGCCCGAGGTGCGGGATGCCCCACGGCAGCTCGGTGCGGGTGACGGCGGCGCCGGCCGGGAGCACGGCGTCGAACGGGGCGGCCGGGAAGTCGTACAGGCAGATCCGCCCGCCGGGCCGCAGGACCCGCACCAGCTCCGGCGCCGCGGCGGCGGGGTCCGCCCAGTGGTGCAGGCTCAGCGATGACACGACCAGGTCGAACGAGCCGTCGGGGAACGGCAGCGCCTCGGCGGTGCCCTCCGTCACGCGCGCCCGGCCGCCGTGGCCGGTCAGCCGGCGGCCGGCGGCGGCGACCATCGCGCGGGCCGGGTCGACCGCGGCGACCGTCAGGTCGGGGCGCAGCCGGGCCAGCTCGTCCGGCAGCACGCCGGGGCCGGTGCCGACGTCGAGCACGGCCGCGCCCGGCCCGGCCAGCGCGGCGGCGTCGCGGGCCAGCCGCCGGTAGACGAAGCGCAGCAGCCGCCCGGCCAGGAAGCTGTACCACCGGGCCCGCCACCCGTCGAAGTGGTTCATGTCGACTCCTTAAGAGTTGCACCATGCAACTGTTCTTCGACGGTAACGCCCGACAGTTGTATCTTGCAACCATGGAGGATCATCGGCTGCACGAGGTGTTCATGGGACTGGTGCGACTGGTGTCCGCCTGGCACTTCGACACCCCCGGCGGCCTGTCGCTCTCGCAGGCCGCCGCGCTGCACACGCTGGACACCGAGCCGCCGCTGTCCCAGCAGGAGCTGGCGGACCGCCTGGGGCTGGAGAAGAGCTCGGTGAGCCGCCTGGTCGGCGACCTGGAGCGGCGCGGGCTACTGGAGCGCCGCCGCGACGCGGACAACCGCAGGCTCAACCAGCTGCGCCTGACCGACGCCGGCCGGGCCGCCCATCACGGCCTGGCGGGCAGCTTCCACGGCCAGTTCGAGCAATGGAGCGCCGGCCTCACCGCGGAGGAGCGCGACGCCCTGGTCCGAGGCCTGTCGGCGCTGCTGCGCGTGGCCCGCGACGACCACTGATGCGTGCCCCGGGTGGGATTCGAACCCACACTGTCGGAGGTTTGAGCTCCGTTCCTCTGCCGATTGGGATACCGGGACGAGTACGCCGCACCAGGGTACCCACTACTCTGATCGCGACGGTAACCGCCGTCGAGTCGTGTCGGACGCGGATCGGGAGTGGCTAGTGGCCGAGGCACAGAGCCGTCGGGTGCTCATCGCGGAAGACGAGGCCCTCATCCGCCTCGATCTCCGGGAGATGCTCGTCGAGGAGGGCTACGACGTCGTCGGCGAGGCCGGCGACGGAGAGACGGCCGTCCGCCTCGCCGAGGAGCTCAAGCCCGACCTCGTCATCATGGACATCAAGATGCCGATCATGGACGGTCTGGCCGCGGCGGAGAAGATCGCCGGCGGCCGCATCGCGCCGGTCGTCATCCTCACCGCGTTCAGCCAGCGGGACCTGGTCGAGCGGGCCCGGGCCGCCGGCGCGATGGCCTACCTGGTGAAGCCGTTCCAGAAGAGCGACCTCGTGCCGGCCGTGGAGATCGCCGTGTCGCGCTTCGCCGAGCTCGCCGTGCTCGAGGCGGAGGTCGCCACGCTGACCGACCGGCTGGAGACCCGCAAGGTCGTCGAACGGGCCAAGGGGCAGCTGATGGCCACCTACGGCATGAACGAGCCGCAGGCCTTCAAATGGATTCAGCGCACCGCCATGGATCACCGGATGACGATGCGCGAAGTGGCCGATCGGATCATTGCGGAAACGGCGGGAGGTAACAGCTCCGTAACCCCGGAGTCGTGACCTTTTACCTGCGCACGGTGTGTTTGACGCAGCTGGCTCAGCAACGGATAACGGCTTGGTAACGGCCCGCAATTGGCTTGCGGCTCGGGCTATGATCCCGCAGTCCCGAGGGTCGGGACGCCCCCGTCATCACCGTTGATTCGAGGAGCACCATTGCGTAGAGCCGTGATCATGCTCACGGCCTTCCTGGCCTGCGTGATGCTCTCCTTCGGCTTCGGCGCCACGAGCGCCTGGGCCGCGGGAGAAACATTGCAGGGAACGTTGACCAATAACGGCGCCCCCGTCGCCGATGTGAAGATCAAAGCGTTCAGCCAGGACGGCGCGTCCGTCGGCGAAGCGACCTCCGACGCTCAGGGCAAGTGGAGCATTCCGGTTCCCGGTCCGGGGACCTACAAGGTCGACCTCGATCAGTCCACCCTGCCTTCGGGCGTGACGGTGACGAACGGGCGACCCAGCCTGACGCCCGCCGTGGCCGAGGGACAGCAGCGCAACGTGCTGTTTCCGCTCGGTGGCGGCGCGGGCGGCGCGACCACCGGGAACAGCAACCAGCCGGCCCCATCGGCGCCGTCGGAGTGGAACCGGGTCGCCGACCTCTTCTACGCCGGCATCCACTTCTCGCTCATCATCGCGCTCGCGGCGCTGGGCATCTCGCTGATCTTCGGCACCACCGGCCTGACCAACTTCGCCCACGGCGAGCTGGTCACGTTCGGCGCGCTGATGGCCTTCCTGTTCAACGTGACCATCGGCCTGCCGCTGGTCCTGTCCGGCCTCATCGCGGTCGCGATCGGCGCCGCCACGGGCTGGTTCCAGGACCGCGCGTTCTGGGGCTGGCTGCGAAAACGCCGCACCAACCTGGTCACGACGATGATCATCTCGATCGGTGTGTCGCTCGCGGTGCGGTACATCTTCCTGTACTTCTTCGGCGGCGACTCCCGCGCCTACTCGGAGTACAACGCCCAGCCCGGCGTGGAGATCGGCCCGTTCACCATCGCGCCGAAGAACCTCGTCACCGACGCCATCGCGATCGTCGTGCTCGTCGCGGTGTCCATGGCGCTGGTCATGACCCGCCTGGGCAAGGCGACCCGCGCGGTCGCCGACAACCCGGCCCTCGCGGCGGCCTCCGGCATCAACGTCGACCGCATCATCCGGCTGGTCTGGACGCTCGGCGGCGGCCTGGCCGCCCTCAGCGGCGTGATCCTCGCGGTCTACCAGAACGTCAGCTACCAGATGGGCTTCCAGATCCTCCTGCTCATCTTCGCGGCGGTCACGCTCGGCGGCTTCGGCACCGCGTGGGGCGCGCTGCTGGGCAGCCTGGTGATCGGTCTGTTCATCCAGTTCTCGACGTACTGGATTCCGTCGGAGCTCAAGACCGTGAGCGCGCTCGCCGCGCTGATCGTGATCCTGCTCTTCCGGCCGCAGGGCATCCTCGGCCGCCGGCAGCGGATCGGCTGAGGGGGACACGATGAACTGGGAGAGCATTTTCAGCGTCTCGCTGGAATCGATCATCGGGTCCACCACTATTGCCTACGCCCTCGCGGCCATCGGCCTCAACGTCCACTTCGGCTACACTGGCCTGCTCAACTTCGGCCAGTCGGCGTTCCTGGGCGTCGGGGCGTACGGCATCGCCATCACCGTCTCCACCTTCGACCTGCCGCTGGCGCTCGGCATCGCGATCGGCCTGGCGGCCTCGGTCATCCTGGCCCTGCTGCTCGGTATCCCGACCCTGCGGCTGCGCGCCGACTACCTGGCCATCGTCACCATCGCGGCGGCCGAGATCATCCGGCTCCTCTACCGCGCCACCGATCTGCGCAAGTGGACCGGCGCCTCGGACGGCCTGCAGGGCTTCTCGCAGGACTTCTACGCGCTCAACCCCTACGGCACCGGCGCCGGCGTCAACATCGCCGACATCATCACGTTCAGCCCCCGTGACCTGTGGATCCTCACGGTCGGCTGGGCCCTGGTCCTGCTCAGCTGCCTCGTGGTCTGGCTGCTCATGAAGAGCCCGTGGGGCCGCGTGCTCAAGGCCATCCGCGAGGACGAGGACGCGGTGCGCAGCCTCGGCAAGAACGTCTTCTCGTACAAGATGCAGTCCCTGGTCCTCGGCGGCGTCATCGGCTGCCTCGGCGGCTTCGTCTTCGCCCTCGACCGGGCGGCGGTGCAGCCGGACACCTACGGCACCGAGTTCACCTTCTTCGCCTACACGATCGTGATCCTCGGCGGCGCCGCCCGCGTCTTCGGGCCGGTCATCGGGGCGTCGATCTTCTGGGTGCTGCTGGTCTTCATCGACTCGACGCTCAGCGAGATGTCGAACAACAAGGTCCTGCCGGAGTGGTTCATGAACACCACGCAGGCCGGTTCGGTGCGGTACATCCTGGTCGGCCTCGGCCTCGTGCTGCTGCTGATCTACCGCCCGCAGGGCATCTTCGGCGACAAGAGGGAGGTCATGCTCGATGTCCGCTGAGACGACCGGGCGAGTGGCCCGGGAGCGGGCGGTCGCGGCCCTCGCCGACGTGCCCTGCGAGCCGGGTGTGCCCAAGCCCGACCCGATTCTCGTCGCCGACAACGTGGTGCGCCGCTTCGGCGGCCTCACCGCCGTCGACGTCAAGCACGTCGAGGTGCAGCGCGGCTCGATCACCGCGCTCATCGGCCCCAACGGCGCCGGCAAGACGACGTTCTTCAACCTGCTCACCGGCTTCGACGCGCCGGACGAGGGCAGCTGGACGTTCAACGGCAAGTCGCTGTCCGGCGTGCCCGCCCACAAGGTGGCCCGCTCCGGCATGGTCCGCACCTTCCAGCTCACCAAGGCGTTGTCGAAGCTCAAGGTCATCGACAACATGCGCCTCGGCGCCACCGGGCAGAAGGGCGAGAGCTTCTGGCGCGCCCTGCTGCCGGGCACCTGGAAGCAGCAGGAGGACGAGATCACGGCGCGGGCCGAGGACCTGCTGACCCGCTTCAAGCTGATCGCCAAGAAGGACGACTTCGCCGGCAGCCTCTCCGGCGGCCAGCGCAAGCTCCTGGAGATGGCCCGCGCCCTCATGGTGCAGCCGGAGATGGTCATGCTCGACGAGCCGATGGCCGGCGTGAACCCGGCCCTGACGCAGTCGCTGCTCGGCCACGTCAAGCAGCTGCGCGAGGACGGCATGACCGTGCTCTTCGTCGAGCACGACATGGACATGGTCCACGACATCAGTGACTGGATCATCGTCATGGGCCAGGGCGGCGTCATCGCCGAGGGCACGCCCGACAAGGTGATGGCCGACCCGCGCGTGATCGACGCCTACCTGGGCGCCCACCACGACGGCGCGGTCAAGAGCGTCGGCGGCGAGGAGATCGACGCCGGCGACCTCGACGAGAGCGACTCCGTGACGCTCGTCGGCGCGGTCGACGAGCTCGAGGACGAGGACGGCAGGAGGGGACGGGAATGACGGACGCGATCGAGGACGACGAGGCGCCGGCCCCGACGAGCAACGAGATCATCGACCGGACCGACCACGTGTCCCGAGCCGACGGCGCGGTGCTGCGGGCCGACGAGGTGGTCGCCGGCTACCTGCCCGGCGTGAACATCCTCAACGGCGCCGACCTGTACGTGCAGGACGGCGAGCTCGTCGGGATCATCGGCCCCAACGGCGCGGGCAAGTCCACGCTGCTGAAGGCCATGTTCGGCCTGGTGAACATCCGCACCGGCACGGTCACTCTGCGCGGCGAGAACATCACCAACTTCAAGGCGCACGCGCTGGTGGAGCGGGGCATCGGCTTCGTGCCGCAGACGAACAACGTCTTCGCCGCCCTGACCATCGAAGAGAACCTGCAGATGGGCACGTTCCTGAAGCCCAAACGCTTCAAGGAGCGCTTCGAGTTCGTCACCCAGCTGTTCCCGACCCTGGCCGAACGCCGCAAGCAGCGGGCCGGCCTGATGTCGGGCGGCGAGCGCCAGATGGTGGCGATGGCCCGGGCCCTGATGATGGAGCCCACGGTCCTCCTGCTCGACGAGCCCTCGGCAGGCCTCTCCCCGGCCCTCCAGGACGAGGTCTTCTTCCGTACGAAGCAGATCAACTCCACGGGCGTCACGGTCGTGATGGTCGAGCAGAACGCCCGCCGCTGCCTGCAGATCTGCGACCGCGGCTACGTCCTGGACCAGGGCCGTAACGCCTACACGGCCTCGGGCGAGGACCTGATCAACGACCCGCGCGTGATCGAGCTCTATCTCGGCACCCTGGCAAGGGCCTAACGATCGTTTTGTCAGTCTGACAACCCGCGCCGGCCTCGTTCCGGCGCGGGTTTTCAGCGGCTCTTTCCGGCCCGTTGTTTTCACGCGTCTGTAACACCACTCGTCTTGCATTCAGAATTTCTTTTCATTTGCGGACTGCTCGGGTCCGTACAAGGCGCGACCGTCGCTCCCGCCAGACACCGCTCTTCCCGGCGCGACATCCGTCCCGCCGGGAAGACGCTGCCACCACCGTCGTCCCAAGAACCCGCGGGCTCCGCCCGCGCACCCACCGCCCCCCACACACCCTCCGACTGGTCGGTTCGGTCGGTCGACCGACCCACGTCGTGAGCGCGTCGCAGGCCGGCCCACCGCCCCGTACGCCCCGGTCCCGTGCACCTACGGTCGGCCGCCACCGCGACCCCTGCTGTGCCGGCCCATCGTCGCCGACGACCTGGCGCACAGCCCCCGCCCGTCTCGGTCGGTCGACCGGCTCTCCCCACGACCGTGTCTTGGCTGGCGCATCGCCGCTTGGGCCCCGGTCCGCGCAGCTCTCGCCCGTTCCGGTCGGTCGACCGACCGAAACTCTCCCCACGAGCGCCTTTACGGCGGCTGGTGGTCGCTTGGGGCCTGGTTCGCGCACCTCTTGGCCTTTCGGTCGGTCGACCGACCGAAACTCTCCCCACGAGCGCCTTTGCGGCGGCTGGTGGTCGCTTGGGGCCCGGTTCGCGCACCTCCCAGCCTTTTTCGGTCGGTCGACCGACCGAACCTCCCGCGAGCGCCTCCCGCGCCAGGTAGCCGTCGCTCGGCGGCCCTGCGCGCGGCTCCGGCAGCGTCGACGCTCATCGCCTCTGAGGACCTTGCGGCGGTTTCGGTCGGTCGACCGACCGAGAC
>NZ_JBEXCY010000096.1:0-41554 GCF_040605515.1 Dactylosporangium sp. NPDC005572
CGACGGAGGCGCCGAGCGGGCGGGTCAGGACGTATGCGGCCCAGAAGGCGAGCACGGCACCGAGCAGCCGCAGCCGGTAGCCGAGGCCGATGAGGGCGATGAGGGCGGCGAAGACGCCCGCCGAGGCCAGGTAGCCGAGGTTGACGCGTTCGGCGAGCAGGTCGCCGGCGGCGGTGCCGAGCGCGAAGGTGAACAGGATGGCGGCCCAGTAGTACGTCTCGCGTCGCGTGGTCACGATCGTGTGGATCGACAGCGTGCGTTCGCGGCGGTACCACAGGATGAACGTCGCGGCGAGCGCGACGGCGAACACGGCCGTGGTGACCTCCAGGGGCACGCCGAAGTTGTCCACGAGGTTGTCGGTGATCAGCGTGCCCACGACGCTGACCAGGATGACGACGAGCCAATAGCGCCACGGCACGTACTGCCGGGCCCGGAACTGCAGCGCGAGCGCGGCGGCGGTGAGACCGGCCATGACCACCGTCGTCCAGGTCAGGCCGAGCCCGAGGTTCATGTTGAGCAGGTCGGCGGCGGTCTCCCCGACGGTGGTGGCGAGGATCTTGATGATCCAGAAGTAGACGGTGACCTCGGGAACCTTGTTGGCCGTCCGGCGCGTGAGCTGCATGCCGGGCAGACTCACACGACGGACCTGAAAGCGGGCTGAAGCCGCGGTCCCCCGGGCGAGCAGCGCGACCGGGCCGATCTACAGCACCGGCGCGGTGGCGTCCAGGTGGGCCTGGGCGCCCTGCACGAAGAAATGCCAAGAGGTTCCGCCGTTCCATGCCATGCCGACGGACCACACCAGGGTCCAGCCGGCCAGTGCGACCGCTGCCGGGCGGGCGCGTACCGCTGCCATGTCCACCATGGCCGGGGACGGTATGGCCGCGTGGCTGAATCCCACCTGAACCTGTACCCCGATGTGGTGACCTTGCCGTGGCGCCACCCGCCGACCACAATCTACTCCTACAGTCTGTAGGGGTCGGCGCTACGGCCGGGCGCGGCGATGTTCAGGCCGGCGGCTCGCCCTGCAGGAGTGCGCGCAGGGTGGCCAGGTCGTCCTCGTCCAGGTCGGTCGCGAACCGGCGCAGCACCGCCTGGCGGTCCGCCGGGCCGTCCAGGACCGCGCGCATCCGCTCCGCCGCGGCGGTCGCGGCGTCCCGGGCCGGCCAGTACACGTGGCCCCGGCCGGCGGGGCGCCGCTCGACGAGGCCCTTGTCGTGCATCCGCACCAGGATCGTCTGCACGGTGTTGTAGGCGAGGCCGGCGCCGAGCGCTGCCTGCAACTGCGCCGCGGACAGCGGCCCGCCGGCGGCCCACAGGGCTGCCATCGCCTGTGCCTCCAGCGTGCCCGGTGGCCGCCGGGCTGGGGAGTCTCCCACAGCCACACCCTAGCGGCGGCCCGCCGGTGATTCCGGGCCGCTGACACCGGCAGGAGCCGCCCATCGCATCTTCAACGGATTCTCAGGTTCACCGGCCTACCGTGGCCGCCGAACCACACCGCCGCCAGCGATCCCAGCAGCGAGGAGCACCCTGTGCAGTACCTGGACCCCGAATGGCTCATCTCCACCTTCGGGATGCTCGGCATTCTCGCGATCGTGTTCGCCGAGTCGGGACTGCTCATCGGCTTCTTCCTGCCCGGCGACTCGCTGCTGTTCACCACCGGGCTGCTGGTCGCCGGCGGGCAGTATCTGCACCTGCCGCTGTGGCTGGTCATCGCCCTCGTCGTCGTCGCCGCGGTCGCCGGCGATCAGGTCGGCTACCTCTTCGGCCGCCGCGTTGGTCCGGCGCTGTTCCGCCGCCCGAACTCGCGACTGTTCAAGCAGGAGAACCTCACCAAGGCACAGGAGTTCTTCGACCGCTACGGCGCACGCTCCATCGTGCTGGCCAGGTTCGTGCCGATCGTGCGCACGTTCACCCCGATCGTCGCCGGGGCCTCCCGCATGCACTACCGCACCTTCGTGCTCTACAACGTGATCGGCGGTGCGCTGTGGGGCACCGGCGTCACGCTGCTCGGCTACTACCTCGGCCAGATCGGGTTCGTGAAGGCCAACATCGAGCTCATCCTCATCGGCATCGTCGTGCTGTCCGTCGTGCCGATCGTCGTCGAACTGCTGCGTGGGAGGGCCCGCGCCCGTTCATGATTTTCTCAGCAACGCCCGGCCAGGATGCCCGGCGTGACCATCGACGCGCACCACCTGACCTATCCCGAGGCGATCGTCGTCGGCCTCCTGCAGGGCGTGACCGAGCTGTTCCCCGTGTCCAGCCTGGGCCACAGCGTACTGCTGCCGGCACTGCTCGGCGGCCGCTGGGCCCGTGACCTCGACGTGTCCACACCCGAGTCGCCGTACCTCGCGTTCGTCGTCGGGCTGCACGTCGCGACGGCGCTCGCGCTGCTGCTGTTCTTCTGGCGCGACTGGGTGCGGATCATCACCGGCTTCGTCACGTCGGTGCGGTACCGCCGCATCGAGCACCCGGACGAGCGCCTCGCCTGGATGATCGTGCTCGCGACGATCCCGGTCGGGATCACTGGGCTCCTGCTGGAGCACACGTTCCGCACGGTGCTGGGCCGGCCCGTGCCGGCCGCCATCTTCCTCACCGTCAACGGCGTGCTGCTGTACGGGTCCGAACGACTTCGCCGGCGCGCCGGCGCCGCCGAGGCAACCGCTGACCCGGGCGCCGCCGCGGACCGGAGGCTCGCAGCAGGCACGTTCGGCGGCGCGACCCTCATCGGTACCGCGCAGGTGCTGGCCCTGCTGCCCGGGATCAGTCGCTCCGGCGTGACCCTCGGCGCCGGGCTGCTCAAGGGCCTGTCCCACGAGGACGCGGCCCGGTTCTCGTTCCTGCTCGCCACGCCGGTCATCCTCGCGGCCGGCGTGCTCAAGATCCCCGACCTGTTCGGGCCGCTCGGCGCCGGCATCCACGGTCAGGTGCTGGCCGGCAGCCTCGCCGCGGGCGTCGCGGCGTACGGCTCCGTGCGCTTCCTGACCAGGTACTTCGAAACCCGGACCCTGACACCGTTCGCCGGGTACTGCGTCGTGGCCGGCCTCGGCAGCCTCGTCTGGCTGCTGGCCGCGTAGTCCCAGGCTCGCGGGCGCTGCGCCTTCAGCGTCCTTTCAGCCGCCGGCTGGGAGCGTGTGCCCCTCGACGCGCCCTGCCATCCAGGGAACCGGGACCCGGGAGGACTGTCATGCAGCGCAACCCGACGCCGCCCAGGGCGGCGGGCCGGTCCTGGGGCCGGGTCGCGCTGTTCGCGGCGGCCGTCGCCGTGGTGGTGTGGGCCGCGGGCCACGCCTCGGCGGTCGGCGCCTCCTGGTCCCGGGCCGGGCATCTCATCGCGGGCCTGGGCTGGCGGTGGGTGCTGCTGCTCACGGTCGTGTGGTTCCTCGGCCTCTGGGTGCACACGGTGGTCCTGACCGCGTCGCTGCCGGGCCTCACCCACCGGCGGGCGCTGACGCTGAACCTGTCCGGCAGCGCGGTGTCCAACGTCCTGCCGCTCGGCGGCCTCGCCGGCACGACACTGAACCTCGGCATGATCCGCGGCTGGGGACACAGCAACCTCGAGTTCGCCCGCTTCGTGATCGTGTCGAAGGCCACCGACCTCGTGGCGAAACTGACGATGCCGTTCGTCGCCGTCGCCGTGCTCCTGCTGTGGGGTGCCGCACCGCAGGGCCGTGGCGAGTGGTGGCTCGCCGGCGCCGCCGCCACGGCGGCGGCCGGGCTGCTCGTCGTCGCGGCGCTGCTCGGCCGCGCCGCACCCCTGCTGCACCTGGTCGCCGCCGCCGAACGGGTCCGGCACCGGATCGGCCGCCGCGCACGGGTGCCACGCACCCCGTGGACGGCGTCGGTGACCGACCTGCTCGACGGCACCGACCGTCTCGTCCGGCGCCGCTGGCCCCAGCTGAGCTGGGGGATGGCCGCGTACTGGCTGCTGCAGGGTGCGCTGCTGTGGTACTGCTGCGTCGCGGTCGGCCTGCACCTCCCGGTGCCCGTGGTGTTCGCCGCCCTGGTGGCCGAGCGTGCCCTCACCCTGCTGGCGATCACGCCCGGCGGTGCCGGCCTGGTCGAGGCCGGCACGATCGGCGTCCTCATCACCCTCGGCGTCGAGCCGACGCCGGCACTCGCCGCGGTGCTGCTGTTCCGCGCCTTCGTCTTCGCCGCCGAGATTCCCGTCGGCGGTCTGGCCACCGGTCTCTGGCTGGCGTCGCGGCGCACGTCGCGGCGAGCCGCGTGAGCCGCACATCCACTCCGGAGCACACATGCGCATCGCCCACGTCACCGACGTCTACCTGCCCCGGCTCGGCGGCGTCGAACTCCAGGTCCACGACCTGGTCACCCGCCAACGCGCCGCCGGTCACGACACGCTCGTGGTCACCACGACGCCGGGCCCGGGCGGACCGCGGATCGTCCGGCTCGGCGGCGATCGGTACGGTGCCGGGCCGTACCGGGTGGTACCCGGCCGGGCGCTCACCGACGTCCTGCGCGTCTACGGCGTCGACGTGGTGCACGCCCACGTCTCCGCGCTGTCGCCGACGGCCTGGACGGCCGCCGGGCTGGCCGCGTCGGGCGGCCGGCCCACCGTGGTCACAGTGCACTCGATGTGGGACGGCATCGTGCCGCTCGTGCGCGGCTACACTCGCCTGCGCTCGGCCGCGACCTGGCCGGTGGTGTGGGCGGCGGTCAGCCACGCCGCCGCGGCCGCGGTCAGCGCGGCCCTCGACGGCACGCCCGTGGCGGTGCTGCCCAACGGCATCGACCCGGCCGAGTGGCGGCCGGCCACGCCGCCGCGCGCCGGTGGCCTGCCGACCATTGTCAGCGTCATGCGGATGGTCCGCCGCAAGCGCCCCCGGGCGCTGCTCGGCGCCGTCCGTGCGCTGCAGGTCACCCACCGCGGCCGGTTCCGGACCGTCCTCGTCGGCGACGGCCCGCTGCTGCCCGGTCTGCGGCGCGAGGTCGCCGCGGCCGGTCTCGACGGCCACGTCCGGCTCACCGGAGCCCTGGACCGCGACGCGATCCGGCGGCTGCTGGCCACGGCCGACCTGTACGTGGCGCCGGCGTCGCGCGAGTCGTTCGGGATCGCCGCACTCGAGGCCCGCAGCGCGGGTGTGCCGGTGCTGGCCCGGGCCGGCAGCGGCATCGCCGACTTCGTCCGGCACGGCACCGAGGGCTGGCTGGTGAGCTCGGACGACGAGATGCACGCGACGATCGCCGCGTTGCTCGACGATCCCGGCCGGCTCGCCGCCGTCGCCGCCCACAACCGGGCCGTCGCGCCGGCCGTGCACTGGCAGGCCGTCCTGGACACCGCCGACGCGCTCTATGCCGCCGCCGAGCAGCGACACGGCGCGGACACGGCCCGGCGACTCCTCGGCAGCCCGGCGTGAGCCGCCGCTACACCCTCGTCGCCTTCCACGCCCACCCGGACGACGAGACGCTGCTCACCGGCGGCACCCTGGCCCGGGCCGCCGCCGAAGGACACCGGGTGGTGCTCGTGACGGCCACGCTCGGCGACGCCGGCCTGGCCGCCGGACCGGCGGGCGAGGGACTCGCCGAACGGCGCCGCGGCGAGCTCCTGGCTGCCGCGGCGGCGCTGGGATGCGGGCGGGTGGTGACGCTCGGGTACCGCGACTCCGGTCTGCGCGGCGACGCCCCACCGGCGGCCGCGGACGGGGCCGTGCGGTTCGCTGACGCGCCGGTCGGCGAGGCCGCCGCGCTGCTCGCGAGGATCCTGCACGAGGAGCGCGCCGATGTCCTCACCAGCTACGACGCCGGCGGCGGGTACGGGCACCCCGACCACGTCCAGGTGCACCGGGTCGCCGCCCGGGCGGCGCGGCTCGCCCGCACCCCGCTGGTCCTGGAGGCGACCGTGGACCGGGGTGCGCTGCGGCCCCTGCTCGCGCTGTCACGGCTCGCCGGCCGGATGTTGCCGGGGCTGCCCCTCGGGCGGGCCGCCACGGTGTTCACCGCCCGGGCCGAGCTGACCCACGCCGTGGACGTCCGCGGGTACCTGGGCCAGAAACGTGCCGCGTTGCGCGCGCATGCCAGCCAGGCCGGAGGGGGCCGGGGGCTGCGCACCATCGCCGTCCTCAGCCGCCTGCCAGGCCCGCTGTTCGCCGCCGTCGCCGGCCGGGAATGGTTCGTCGAAGCGGGCCGCCGGCCGGGTGGCGCCCTCGACGACGATGTGTTCGCCGGCCTGCGATGAGCCGGCCGCGCAGTCCCATGGTCCGACCCATGGTCCGACCCATGGTCCGACCGGGACGGGCGCCCGGGTCGCTCAGGTGTCCAGGCCCAGCTCGGTGAGGATCTGCGTCACCCGGGTGTCCTGCTCGCGCAGGAACTCGCCGAAGTCGGCGCCGGCGAGGTAGCCGTCGGTCCACCGGTGCCCGGCGATCGCCTGCTGCCACGGATCCGAGGCGCGCAGCCGGGACACCACCGTGGCGAGCGCCGAGGTGTCCGACGCGCCCAGGCCGGGCGGTGCCACCAGGCCGCGCCAGTTGGCGAACGTCACGCCCAGCCCCGTCTCCTGCAGCGTCGGCGCGTCGATGCCGGCGACGCGGCGCTGCCCGGTGGTGGCCAGCACCCGCAGCTGGCCGGAGTCGATCTGGCCGGCGACCTCGCCGAGGCTGGAGACCCCCACCGCCACCCGCCCGGACAGCACCGCGGCGAGCAGGACACCGCCGCCGTCGTGCTGGGTGTAGCGCACCGTCGGCGGCGCGACCCCGGCCGCCTTCGCCATGAGCATCGCGGCGAGGTGGTCGGGCCCGCCGGGGGAGGAGCCGCCGCCGACGGCCAGCGCACCGGGATCGGCCCGCCAGTCGCGGACCAGGTCGTCCAGCGCACGCAACGGCGAGTCGCGGGTGACGACCACGACCTCGGGCTCCTCGATCAGCCGGGCGACCGGCGTGACGTCACCCAGCGTGACCGAGATCGGGGTGGTGTGCTGCGCGCCGACGATGCCCAGCCCCATCAGCATGAGCAGCGAGCCGTTGCCGCGCTCGTACACCAGGCGACGCAGCCCGACCATCCCGCCCGCCCCGGGCAGGTTGAACACCTCGACGCCACGGCTGACCGCGGCCACGTCCATCGCGGTCGCCACCGTTCGGGCGGTGATGTCGTAGCCGCTGCCCGGCGCGTTCGGCACCATCAACCGGAGCTGGGTGTCGCTCTTCGCCGCACACCCGCCGGCCAGCAGCACGGCCAGCGGCGCGGTGAGCAGCGAACGGCGATCCACCCGCCCACCATAGACACCTTGCCGTCCCGCGCACGACGAGTACCGTACGGCCAGACACGCACACACCCCGGCGGCGTCGAGGCAAGGAGGATGCTGATGCGCTGGCAGTTCTCCCTTGCCCGGCAGTTCCTCGTGCTCCAGCTCGGCATCGTGCTGCTCGTCGTCGGCGCGGTCGCGGCGGTGTCGATGGCGGAGGCCGGCACCGCGTTCCGCCGCGACCAGGGCGCCAAGCTCCGCTCCACGGCCGAGAACCTGGCGGCCACCGACCTCGTCCGGGCCGGCATGGGCACGGTCGTCTGGTACGACTCGCTCGCCGCCAGCGCGGAGACCGCCCGCAGCGTGTCCGGTTCGACCTACGTGGAGTTCGTCGACGCCGGCGGAGCGCTGTTGACCGGGCCGCACCGCGGCCAGCCGGCCGCGCTCGGGACCAGCGACGCGGCGACCGGCCGGTCCTGGCTCGGCCTCGTCGAGCACGACAGCCCGGCGCTGGAGGCCCACGCACCGGTGCTCGACCCGCGCGACGGTCGCGTGCTGGGCCTCGTCGTGGTCGGCAAGACCTACCCGTCGCTGCCGGAGCTGCTCGCGACCGCCACACCGGACCTGCTCACCTATCTGCTGCTCGGGTCGGTGCTCGGCATCGCCGGCTCGACGCTGCTGTCGCGGCGGATCAAGCGCCAGACCCTGGGGCTCGAACCGGCCGAGATCTCCGGCCTGGTCGAGCACCGCGAAGCGATGCTGCATGGCATCAAGGAAGGTCTCATCGGCGTCGACGCGACCGGGCGGGTCACCCTCGCCAACGACGAAGCGCGACGGTTGCTGGGTCTGCCCGGCGACATCACCGGCGCGCCGGTGCGCTCGCTGGGGATGCCCGAGGAGCTGCGGGCGCTGCTGACCGACGGCTCCGACGAGCCGGACCACGTGGTCGTGCACGACTCACGGGTGCTGGTGCTGAACCGGATGCCGGTGGTGGTGCGGGGCCGGCCGGTGGGTTCGGTGACCACGCTGCGCGACCGCACCGAACTGACGTCGCTGGAGCGGGAGCTGGACCTGAGCCGGCACACCACCGACACGCTGCGGGCCCAGGCGCACGAGTTCACCAACCGGCTGCACACCATCTCCGGCCTGGTGCAGCTGGGCCAGTACGACGACGCGGTCACCTTCATCCTGCAGGCAGGGCAGCATCAGGAGACGCTCAACCACGACGTGCAGTCGCGCATCGCCGACCCCGCCCT
Organism: Dactylosporangium sp. NPDC005572; assembly: GCF_040605515.1. NCBI lineage: Bacteria > Bacillati > Actinomycetota > Actinomycetes > Micromonosporales > Micromonosporaceae > Dactylosporangium > Dactylosporangium sp. NPDC005572. The sequence goes on from NZ_JBEXCY010000096.1 coordinate 8,455, forward strand.
CGCCGCCCTGCTGATCGCGAAGGCGAGCGTCGCGTCCGAGCAGCACGTGCAGCTGCGCATCGCCGACGACGCCGAGCTGACCCGGGCCGTCGACGCCGAGCTCGCCGCCGATCTGGTCACCGTGCTCGGCAACCTCGTCGACAACGCCGTCGACGCGGCGCAGTCCGGGGGATGGGTCAGCGTCTCGGTGCGTGACCTCGGCGACGCGGTCGAGGTGCGGGTCACCGACTCCGGCGCCGGGGTGGCCAGGGAGCACGCCGAGCAGGTCTTCGGCCGGGGGTTCACCACCAAGGCGGCCGACGGCCACCGGGGCCTCGGGCTGGCGCTGATCAGCCGGGTGTGCACGGCCCGGGGTGGGCAGGTCACCGTGGACGGGTCGGTGTTCACCGCCCGGCTGCCCGACGGCACCGCGACGGTGGCATGATGCCGCGGGTCCTGGTCGTCGACGACGACTTCATGGTGGCGCGCATCCACCAGGGGTTCGTGCAGCGGGTGCCGGGCTTCGTGGTGGTCGGCGCGGTGCACACCGGCGCCGCGGCCCTCGAGGCGATCGGGCAGCTGCGCCCCGACCTGGTGCTGCTGGACATCTACCTGCCGGACATCTCCGGCCTGGACGTCCTGCGCCGGCTCCGCCAGGACGGCAACGATGTCGACGTGCTGGCGATCACCGCGGCGCAGGATGTGGAGACGATCCGCGGCGCGCTGCGCAGCGGCGTCGTGCACTACATCATCAAGCCGTTCAGCTTCGAGACGCTGCGCGAGCGGCTGGAGCGCTACGCCGACGCGGTCCAGCGGCTGACCGAGGTGCGCCAGGCCGCGCAGGCCGACGTCGACCGGCTCTTCGGCGCCCTGCCCCGGACCCGCGCCGACCTGCCCAAGGGCCTCGCCGCGGCCACCGCGGACCTGGTCGTGGCCGTGCTGCGGGACAGCCCGACGGACCTGTCCGCGGCCGAGTGCGCCGAGCGGGCCGGCCTGTCCCGCGTCAGCACCAGGCGCTACCTCGAGCACCTTGTCCAGGCGGGCAAGGCGGAGGTGCGGCTGCGCTACGGCGGGGCAGGCCGGCCGGAACACCGTTATGCGTGGCGCGGGTAGTCCCGCGCCGTCAGTCCTCGTCGCCGAAGGCCAGCCGCTGGGCGCCACCGCGGCCACGCACCCGCGCGATCAGCCGGGGCAGGTGCGGCAGGCCCAGTGCGGCGACGGCGAGCAGCAGCAGGATCAGCGTCAACGGCCGGCGCACGAAGATGGTCAGGTCGTTGTCGGACAGCAGCAGCGCCCGCCGGAACTGGATCTCCATCATCGGCCCGAGGATGACGCCGAGGATCACCGGTGCGACCGGGAACTCCAGGTGCCGCATGAACATCGCGACCACCCCGATGGCCAGCGCGATGAACACGTCGACGATGCTGCCCGACACCGCGTACACGCCGAGCGTCGCGAACACCAGGATGCCGGTGTACAGCAGCGGCCGCGGGATCTGCAGTACCTTCACCCAGATCCGGATCATCGGCAGGTTCAGCGCCAGGAGCAGGACGTTGCCGATGAACAGCGACGCGATCAACCCCCAGACCAGGTCCGGTGACTTCTCGAACAGCTGCGGACCGGGCGACAGGTCGAAGTAGCTGAACGCGGCCAGCATGACCGCCGCGGTCGCCGACGTCGGGATGCCCAGGGTGAGCAGCGGTACCAGCACACCCGAGAACGACGCGTTGTTGGCGGCCTCCGGCCCCGCCACGCCCTCGATCGCGCCCTTGCCCCATTCCTGCTGATGCTTGGAGCGCCGCCGCTCGATGGTGTACGACAGGAACGTCGGGATCTCGGCGCCCCCCGACGGCAGCGCACCGAACGGGAAGCCCAGCGCCGTGCCCCGCAGCCAGGGCCGCCAAGACCGGGACCAGTCCGACCGGCTCAACCAGGCGAACCCGCGGCCGGGCGGCTCCAGCGGAGCCACGGTTGCGGGAAGGTCCCGCAGCCGCGACGCGATGTAGAGCGTCTCGCCGACCGCGAAGAGCCCGATGATGATGGTGACGACGTCGATGCCGTCGAGCAGCTCCGGCACGCCGAAGGTGAAGCGGGCCTGGCCGGTGAGCGAGTCGATGCCGACCAGGCCGAGGAACAGCCCGAACGTGAGCGACATCAGCCCGCGCACGATCGAGTTGCCGACCATCGCCGTCACCGTCACCATCGCCAGGACGGCGAGGGCGAAGTAGTCCGATGCCCGGAACGTCACGGCCAGGCTGGCCATCGGCGCGGCGACGAAGGTCAGCAGCACCGTGGAGATCGTGCCGGCGACGAACGACCCGATCGCGGCCGTGGCCAGGGCCGCCCGGGCCCGGCCGCGGCGGGCCATCTGGTAGCCCTCGATCGACGTCGCGACCGACGCCGACTCGCCCGGTGTGTTGAGCAGGATCGACGTGGTCGAGCCGCCGTACATGGCGCCGGCGTAGATCCCGGCGAACATGATGAGCGTGCCGGTCGGGTCGTCGAGGCGCAGCGCCACCGGCAGCAGCAGCGCGATCGTCAACGCCGGCCCGATGCCGGGCAGGACGCCGACGAGCGTGCCGATGGTGACGCCGACCGCCGCGTACAGCAGGTTCTGTGCGGTGAGCACCGTGCCGAACCCGTCGAGCAGATCCATGATCGAGTTCACAGCGGCAGCACCCCCGCGGGCAGGGCGATGCCGAGCAGCCGGGTGAAGACCAGGTAGATGGTCAGCGCCAGGGCGACCGCGGTCACCAGGTCACGCACGATCACCTCGCGCAGCGGCCGGGTGCTCAGCAGCCGGGCGCACAGCAGGATGAACGCGGCGGTGGACAGCACGTAGCCGACGACCGTGTACTTCAGCACGACCGCGTAGCCGGCGATCGCCACGAGCAGCAGGACCGGCATGAGCCAGGCCGAACCAGCGGCCGGACCGGCCCGCCGGATCCGCCAGCCCCGCTTGCGCAGCTCGCCGATCAGGTAGCTCAGGGCCACCGCCACCCAGAGGCCGGTGACGATGATCGGGGCCAGGGTCGGGCCGCCGAGTGTGACGCCGTTGTCGATGCCGGTGCCGACGGCCTGCCAGAGCAGGGCGATGCCGGCGGCGAGCAGCAGCGCGCCGGCGACGAGCGGGCCGGAGCCGGCCGTGGCCGCCTCCGGCGCCGCGCCGCCGACATCCGCTTCTTCGGGTGTCGCGGAGCTCATGTGCGGCTAACCCAGCCCGATCTCGGTGAGGACCGTCTTGATCCGGGTGCTCTCGGACTGGAAGAACGCCGCGGCGTCGTCGCCGGACTTGTAGAAGTCCTGCCACTTCTTCGCGGTCAGCTCGGCCTTCCACTGCGACGAGGCGTGCAGGTCGTCGACGAGCTTGATGACGGCCGCGCGCTCACCGGCGCTGAGCCCGGGCGGCGCGACGACGCCGCGCCAGTTCATCAGCTCCAGGTCGTAGCCGGACTCCTTGATGCTCGGTGCCGGGGTACCGGCGCCGGCGTCCTCGCCCTTGGCGCTCGACACGGCCAGGGCGCGCACGGTGCCCGCCTTGACCAGGTCGGCGAACTCGCTGGTGCTGGAGACGGCGACGCTCACGTCGCCGGAGAGCAGGGCGGCCTTGGTCTCGCCGCCACCGGAGTAGGCGACGTACTGCTTGGCGACGACCTTCGCGTCGGCGCCGCCGGCCTTGGCGAGCAGGCCGACGAGGATGTGGTCGGTGCCACCGGCCGAACCGCCGCCCCACTTGACGCTGGTGGGGTTGGCCTTGACGTCGTCGACGAGCTGTTTGAGGGTGGTGTACTTCGAGTCGCTGCGCACGACGACGACCTCGGACTCGGCGGTCAGCGTGGCGACCGGCGTCGTCTTGCCCAGATCCACCGGGGACTTGTTCGTGACGACACCGCCGACCATCACCAGGCCGGTGACCATCAGCTGGTGGGCGTCCTTCTGGTGGCTGGTGACGAGCTCGGCCAGGCCGATGGTGCCACCGGCCCCGGTGACGTTGCGGACCTCGGCGGACTGGCCGTTGAGGAGCTTGGCCTCCTGCAGGGTCTTCTGCATCGACCGGGCGGTGGTGTCCCAGCCACCGCCGGCGCCGGCGGGGGCCATGATCTGCAGGGTCTTCGTCGGGTACGCGATCGCCGACGAGCCGGCCGGGGCGGGGGAGTCCCCGACCGACTGGTTGGCGCATCCGGCGGCGAGCAGCAGCGCGGCGGGCAACGCGACTACAAGGCTCCGTCTCAACATGAAGATGTTGCTCCTGTCACGGGGGGAGGGCGAACGTGTTACGCACGATGCACCACCGCGTGACCCGCGTCACGATTGTGAAGCCTGCGAGCATATTGGTCTTTTTGGTCGCGCCCCTGGCTTTCAACGAATCCTCAGCGTCGCCGCCCTACCGTCCGGTGGCATGACTGAACACCACGACGCGACCCCCAGCGCCGCCGACCAGTCCGAGACCACGGCCCCGAGTCCCCGGCGGGCGGCCGGACTGCGGCGGCTCGTCTCCACCCCCGGCCGGGCGGCTGCCGTGGCCGTCGCCGCGACCCTGATCCTCGGCGTCCTGCCCTGCACCGTCGCCGGCGTCGCGGTCGGCGCCGTCGTCGTCGGCGAGCACGGCGGCGACGGCCACGACGAGCACGGCGACCGCGGCGGCGATCGGGACGGCGGCCAGGAGTACGAGGGTCGGGAACAGCACGGGGAGCACGACGACGGCGAGGACCGTGAGGACCACGACGAGCGGCAGCCGGCCAACACGCCGACGTCGACCGCCGTGCCCACCCCGGCCTCGACCGCCACGATCGTCCCGGCCCCCAGCCCGACCGGCTGACCCCCGGCCTGTCCACGCCGATCGGCGTGGACAGGCCGTTATATACTCAGTATCATACCTCGCATGATATCGAGTGTGGTGACGCCATGAGTATCCGGCACGCCCTGCTGGCGCTGCTCAAGGAGGGCCCGAAGTACGGGCTCCAGCTGCGCGAGGAGTTCGAGGCGCGCACCGGCGAGGTGTGGCCGCTCAACGTCGGCCAGGTCTACACGACCCTGCAGCGGCTGGAGCGCGACGGCCTCGTCGAGTCCGACGACGACGCCGAACCCGGCCCGCAGAAGGGGTTCCGGATCACCGCCGGCGGCACCGAGGAGCTCGCGACCTGGCTGCGCACGCCGCCCGACCTGGCCTCCCCGCCCCGCGACGAGCTCGTCATCAAGGTCCTGGTCGCCGTGCGGCTGCCCGGCGTCGACGTGCACGAGGTCATCCAGTCGCACCGGCGGTACCTCGTCGAGCTCATGCAGCAGTGGACCCGCCTCAAGGAGGAGGAGGGCGACCTCGACCTGGGCCTCACGCTGGTGGTGGACGCGGAGCTGTACCGGCTCGACTCGGTCGTGCGGTGGCTGGACACCGCCGACGGCCGGCTCAAGCGGGCCGCGCTCGAACCGCCGGCCCCGGCCCGATCGCCGGCACCGCAGATCCGGCGCAGGGCGGGGGTGCGCCGATGACCGGGGTGCTGGAACTGCGTCAGGTGTCGAAGACCTACCGCGACGGCACCGACGAGGTGCACGCGCTGCGCGAGGTCGACCTGACCGTCGAGCCGGGCAGGATGGTCGCGGTCATGGGTCCCAGCGGCTCGGGCAAGAGCACGCTGCTCACCATCGCCGGCGCGCTGGAGACGCCGACGGCCGGCGAGGTGCTCGTCGCCGGACAGCCGCTGTCGGCGATGTCCCGCGACGACCGGGCCCGGCTGCGCCGCCGCGCGATCGGCTACGTCTTCCAGGACTTCAACCTGCTGCCCGGGCTCACCGCCGCCGAGAACGTCGCGCTGCCGCTGGAGCTGGACGGGCTGTCGGCGGGCAAGGCGCGCGCCGCCGGGCTGCGGGCGCTGGAGGAGCTCGGTCTGGCCGAGCGGTCGTCGCGGTTCCCGGACCAGCTGTCCGGCGGCGAGCGGCAGCGGGTGGCGATCGCCCGGGCCGTCGTCGGGGACCGCCGGCTCGTCCTGGCCGACGAACCGACCGGCGCGCTCGACTCGGCCAACGGCGAGGACGTGATGCGCATGCTCCTGACCGCCTGCAAACGGGGCGTGGGCGCGGTGGTCGTGACCCACGACGCGCAGCTCGCCTCCTGGGCCGACCGGGTGGTGTTCATCCGCGACGGCCGGATCGTCGACCGCACCGCCCCGCGCCCGGGCCCGGAGTCCCTGCTGCCCGACGGGGCGAGCCGATGAGCACCGCGGTGGAGGATCCGCCGTTGACGCTCGGCACCGGTCACGGGGGGCTGCCCGCGCGCCGGGCCGTGGCGCGCTGGGCCTGGCGGCTGTTCCGGCGCGAGTGGCGCCAGCAGTCGATCGTGCTCGCCCTGCTGGTCGTCGCCGTGGCGGCCACCACCGTCGGGCTCGGCATCGCCGCCGGCGCCCCGTCCGAGGCGTCCGTCTTCGGCACCGCCAACCACCTCGTCACGCTGAACAGCACCGGTGCGCAGCTCGAGACCGACCTGGCCGCCCTGCGCGCCTCGTTCGGCACGATCGACGTGATCGAGCACGAGAAGAAGATCCCGATGCCGGGTTCGGCGAACGGCATCGACCTGCGCGCCCAGGACCCGAACGGCCCGTACGGGCGCACGATGCTGCGCCTGAACCAGGGCCGGTGGCCGCAGGGCGCCGACGAGGTCGCCGTCACCGACCGCGTGGCGACGACGTTCGGCCTGCACGTCGGCGGCACCTGGAACCAGGGCGGCCGGTCGCGGGCCGTTGTCGGCCTCGTCGAGAACCCGCTCAACCTGCGCGACGTGTTCGCCCTCGTCGCGCCCGGCCAGGCGACCGCGGTCGCCCGCGTCGACGTGCTCATCCGGGCGTCCCGGGCGGACGTCGTCGCCACACCGCGACCCGAGGGCGCGTCGACGCAGATCCGCTCCGATGACGGCACCACCGCGAGCGTCATGGTGCTCGTGCTCGCCACGATCGGGCTGGTGTTCGTCGGCCTGCTCGCGGTGGCCGGGTTCACCGTGATGGCCCAGCGCAGGCTCCGCGCGCTCGGCATGCTCGGCGCGATCGGCGCCAGCCACCGGCACATCCGGCTGGTGCTGCTGGCCAACGGCGCGGTCATCGGCGCGGCCGGCGCGCTCACCGGCGCCGTCGCGGGGGTCGCCGGCTGGGTCGCCCTGAGCCCGCTGCTGGAACGGCAGCTCGGCCACCGCATCGACCGGTTCGGCCTGCCCTGGACACCGGTGCTGGCCGCGGTACTGCTGGCCACCGGCACCGCCCTCGTCGCCGCGTGGTGGCCGGCGCGCGCCGCCGCTCGCGTCCCGGTCGTCGCCGCGCTCTCCGCGCGCCCGGCGGCCCCCCGCCCGGCCCACCGGTTCGGTCTCCCCGGCGTCGTGCTGTTGATCGCCGGGCTGGCGTCGCTCTACCTGGCGCAGCAGACCAAGGTGCCCTTCATCCTCGGCGGCGTGCTGGCCACCGCGATCGCACTGCTGCTGCTCGCACCGGTCGGCGTCGCCACCGTCGGGCTGCTCGCCCGCCACGCCCCGCTGGCACCCCGGCTGGCGATGCGCGACCTGGCCCGCTACCGCTCCCGGTCCGGCGCTGCGCTGGCGGCGATCGGACTGGCCATCGGCATCGCCGCCGTCGTCACCCTGGGCACGGCTGTCACCGTGGCCAAGGCGGCCGCGCCGACCGGCGGCAACCTGCCCGCCGACCAGCTCGTCGCCTGGCTGTCGCCCGAGCGGATGACCGGGCCCGTGCCGGAGCTCCCGAGCGGCCAGGTGGACGGCCTGCGCAAGCAGGTCGATGCGATCGCCGACGACCTGAAGGCAGCTGTGGTACCGCTGACCGGCGTCGTCGACCCGAACCACCCGGCCGAGCGCGGCGGCCGGCCACCGGCAGCGCTGGGCAAGCCGCGCGCCGCCGGCCCGGGCGAGCCCGGCAGCACGCTCTACAGCAGCGACGACATGATCGGCATCTTCGTCGCCACCCCCGAGCTGCTCGCGCACTACGGCATCGACCCGGCGAGCGTCAACGCCGACACCGACCTGCTCACCCCGCGGGCCACCATCGCCGGATACGACCTGATTCCGGGCCGAAACACCGGCTGGCAGCCCGTCCTGCAGCACGTGACCCTGCCCGACTACAGGTCGCTGCCCAACGTGCTGATCACCGCGCACGGCATGAGCCGGCTGCACCTGACCGCGACGCCGGTGGGCTGGCTGCTCGACGCGCCGGGCAAACTGACGGCGGCGCAGGTCGACACGGCGGAGCGCGCCGCGGTCGCCGCCGGGGTCAACGTCGAGTCCCGCCCGACCGGTGCGGACGAGACGCGCCTCGCCGCCGAGTTCACCGGCGTCGGCATCGCGGTCGCCCTCGGCGTGCTCGCCATGACCGTCGGGCTGATCCGCAGCGAGACGGCCCGCGACCTGCGCACGCTCACCGCCACCGGCGCGCGCCGGCGCACCAGGCGGACGCTCACCGCGGCGACGGCCGGCGCCCTGGCACTGTCCGGGGCGGTGATCGGCACCGCCTGCGCATACCTGGCGATGCTGGCCTGGTACCACCGGGAACTGCACTGGCTGGCCCATCCACCACTGCTCAACCTGGCCGCGATACTCGTCGGCCTGCCGATCGTCGCGTACCTCGGCGGCTGGGTCCTGGCCGGCCGCGAGCCGCGGGTGATCGCCCGCCAGCCGCTGGACTGAGGGTGGTCACCGGCGCGCCGCGATCGTGCCGGCGTCCTTCGCGGTCTGTGCTGCATGTCTGGGATGTCGAGCGTGGTGAGGTGGCCTTTGCCGATGGCGTGTGCGAGGGAACCGCCTCCGTTGAACAGATGCTCGACCCGCGCCGGCAGCCGTACACCGGCGCGGGTCCGCCCGGCGCGGTCGATACTGACGAGGTTCCCGCCGGGTACCCCGCGCCCTGATCGGGCCCGCTGTGCCGCGGCACGTCCCCCTTTCTGGACGTGCCGCGGGAGTACCACCGGCGCCGCCCGGGCCGGGGCGGCGGCTCGGGCGGCGCCGGCTACCGCACCAGCGTGGGCGACGCCGCCGGAGCGAAGCGGGCGATGACCTGCGGGGTGATCCTGCGGTAGGCGGCCGGGTCGACGGGGTTGAGCCAGTGCGAGGCGCGGACCGCGGCGCTGATGTTCACGCCGAGGTCGGCGAGGACCTCGTCGACGTTGTGCAGCGAGAATGGGATGATCTTGCCGCCGCGACAGTGGTGGGTGTTCGTGGCGTCGTCCATGAACGTGAGCTGCTCCTCGACCTGCCGCCGCATGGCCGCCGGCTCGGGCAGATCCACGGCGCCGGCGAGGTCGGCGGCGATCCACACGGCCGCCATCTCGGCGTTGAGCGGGCTGAAGAACGAGGAGTTGTACCCGTTGAAGTAGACGTCGGGGACGTCGACGGGGCGGATCTGGCGGTACAGCATGAAGTTTCCCCGCGCGTCGAGCAGGCGGCCCGTCACGTCGGCGTCGAGGAAGGGCACGCCCTGCGTGAAGCCGGTCGCGCACACGACGAGGTCGGCCGGCAGGCGGGTGCCGTCGTCGAGCTCGGCGGCGGGCCCGTCGGGGCCGGCCAGCAGGCGGGTGATGGTGCGCTCCTTGCGCACCGCGATCCGGCCGGATGCGACGCCCTCGAAGAACCCCTCGGTGGCCAGCCCGATCGCGCCGCGGACGATGTCCTCCATCTGGCCCGGCGGCACCAGGTCGAGGGCCTTCAGCTTGTACTGCCGGACGGACACCCCGCCGATGGAGTTGATCATGCGGCCCCGTACGCCGTTGCCGGGTCCGTGCAGGAAGCGCTCCACGCCGCGGAGCACCCGGTAGCGGAACAGCGCCTCGCCCATCCGGGTCAGCAGCAGCAGCTTGAAGTTGAGGAACCCGCCGATCCGGCGCGGCACCTTCCACAGCAGGTGCCGGGCGATGACGTCGGTGCTGGCGGCGACCTCGCTGAGCGGTACGGTCACGTCGCAGGCGGACTTTCCGTAGCCGACGACGAGCACGTGCCGGTCGCGGGCTGCCTCGACGTCGTGCAGGTCGGTGCCGGCCACCAGGCGGCCGCCGGCGGCGGTGAACTCGTCCAGGCCGGGGTACGCGGGCACCGCCGGCTCGCAGAAGACGCCGTTGGCGACCACGAGCTTGTCCAGGTGCTCGGTGCCGTCCCCGGTGGTGACGTCCCAGCCGCCGCCCGGCGCCGGGGTGGCCGCGGTGACGTCGGTCGACAGCCGCAGGAACGGCTCGAGGCCGAAGTGGCCGGCGTACCCGGCGAGGTAGGCCTGCACCTGCTCGCCCGTCGGCCACTGCGGGTAGCCGCGGGGCATGGGGTAGTCGGACAGGGAGTACTGCGCCTTCGGGCTCTGCGTCGTCAGCCCCGGGTAGCGCCGGGTGCGGCTCCACACGCCGCCGACGTCCGGGGCCCGGTCCCAGACGACGACCTCGTGGCCGGCCTGTCGTAACACCTTCGCGGTGCTCAGCCCGGCCACGCCGGCACCGACGATCCCGATGCGCATGCTCAGCTCACCTGCGGCGGCAGCTGCAGAACGATGCCGAAGTCGGCCATGATCGCCTTGATCCTGGTGATGTCCTTCGGCCCCGGCGGAAGCTCGGCGAGCGCGGAGTAGTAGCGCTCGAGCCCGGCCGGCGAGACGACCGAGATGACCCGGGCCTCCTCGTCGTAGGTGTTGCGGAACGCGTGCACGACGTCGCGCGGCAGGTACAGGTAGTCGCCCATGCCGAGAGTGAAGTCCTCGCCGCCGAGGTGCACGTCGAGCTTCCCGGCGAGGCAGACGAACGACTCGTCCTCGCGGGTGTGGATGTGTGCCGGCGGGCCGTCGGTGCGCGGCGGGATGGCGTACTCGAACAACGAGTACGCGTCGTGGGTCGACTTGCCGTCGGTCTTCATCGTGATGCCGAGGCCGATCGCCGGGATCTGGGTTCCCTCCCGGGAGGGCAGCAGGTATCCGCCGCCAAGGCTCATCGTCGTCTCCCTTGCGGTCGCACACCGCGGTGCTCGCGGGTGTGTCAGGGCTCACAGCCTGCGGGCCGTGCGCCCCCGGTCGCAATCCGGAGTCCCGCTGACCGGGACGGTTCAGCGCCGGAGGCTGTACGCCCGGGAGGCCGCGGCGGCCGCCATCCGCACCGCGGGCCCGATCCGGTCGGCCCGCACGAGCTGGCTCGGACCAGTCACCGACAGCGCCGCCACCACCTCGCCGAGCGGCCCGAAGATGGGCGCGGCGACGCAGCTGACCCCGATGTTGCCCTCCTCCCGGTCGACCGCCCAGCCGCGCACCGGTACCGCGGTCAGCTCCCGCATGACGGCGACCGCGCTCGTCAGCGTCCGCGGCGTGCGGGCGGGCAGGTCACCGGCGAGCGCGGCGTCGATGACCGCGGGTTCGCAGTACGCCAGGATCGCCCGCCCGAGCGCCGAGCAGTACGCCGGGATCGTCCCGCCGACCTGCGACAGCATCGGCATCGCCCGATGCCCGGTGATCTTCTCGACGACCAGGACCTGCGGGCCGTCGAGCACGCCGAGCTGCACCGTGATCTTCGTTGCGTGATGCAGCTCCTGCAGGAACGGCAGCACCGCCTCCCGCAGCTCCAGCCGGATCGGCGCGAGGCTCGCGATCTCGAACAGCCGGTTGCCGATGCGGTACCGCCCGGCCGGCTTGTCCAGCCAGCCCAGCCGGATCATCTTGTCCGCGGTGCGGTGCGTGGTCGAGCGCGGCAGCCCGCACCGCGCCACCAGCGCGGCCAGCGTCAGCTCGCGGTGCGCGGCGTCGAACGCCCCGAGGATCGCCGCGGCCCGGTCGAGCCCGCCCTCGACGCCCTCGTCCCGCTGAGCGGGACTCACCGTTGGTCCCGGTAGTTCATGTCGGTCAGGCTAAGCCCGACGCGGCACAGCGCACGAGACCCGGGAGGCCGTCATCGCCACACGGACCGCACTCATCGGTGGCGGCAGCGCCGGCATCGGCCATGCCGTTGCCGCCCGCCTCGCACCCACCCATCGGACCGTCATCTTCGGCCGCACGGCCCTGACCCTCGACGCGGCGGCGATCCGCATCAAGGAGCGCACCGGCGCGGCCGTGGAGACCCTGGTGGTCGACGTCGCGGCGCCGGACGGGGCCGCGACCGCGCTGGCCGCCGGCTGCGACGTGCTGGTGCTCAACGCCGGCGGGCCACCGCCCGGGCGGATCCTCGACGTCGGCGACGACGCGTGGCGGGCGGCCTTCGAGCTGCTCCTGCTCGGCCCGCTCCGCCTGGCCCGCGCCGCGCTCCCGGCGATGGCCGCGCGCGGCTTCGGCCGGGTGGTGTTCGTGACCTCGACCGCCGTCCGCCAGCCCCAGCCGGACCTGGCCGCATCGGTGGTCCTGCGCTCCGCCGTCACCGCCGCCGCGAAGCTGCTCTCGCTGGAGCATGCGAGCGACGGCGTGACGGTCAACTGCGTCGCGCCCGGCCCGACCGACACCGACCGCCGCCGGGAGATCCTGCAGGCGCGGGCGGAGCGGTCCGGCCGCCCGATCGAGGACGTCCGCGCCGACGACCTCGCCGTGGTACCGGCGGGGCGGTCCGCGGACCCGGACGAGATCGCGGCGGCGGTGGCGTTCCTCGTCTCCGCCGAGGCCGCCTACGTGAACGGGACCGTGCTCACGGTCGACGGCGGACGGACGGAGACTCTCTGATGGCGTTGTCCGGCGACGGCTTCCGCATGGCCGACTTCCTCGGCGCCCTCACCGAAACGGTCCGCCCGAGCCCGGCCCGGCCCCTCGTCGTGCACGCCGACGAGCTCGAGACCCTCCCGGCCGGGCAGATCCCCAACCCCACCACGCTGTCCATCGCCGGGCGGCTGCCGACCGCGACGTTCGAGATCTTCCGGCAGACCATCCCGCCCGGCGAGAGCTCCGACATGCAGCGGCACTACCACGAGACCGTCCACTTCGTCATCGCCGGGCGCGGCCACAGCGACATCGAGGACGAGACCGAAGCCTGGCGCACCGGCGACTTCATCTACACGCCGCCGTGGACCTGGCACCGCCACTACAACGACTCGGCCGACGAGCCGGTCGAGTTCCTCACCATCGAGAACTCCCGCCTGCTCGCCGCGCTCGGCATCGCGCGGCGGCAGAGCGCCGGCCTGTGCACCGTCGACGAGGCCCGGGCCCGATTCCCGCAGGAGCGACCATGACCGACCTCCCCGAGCACATCAGCATCTGGGCCGAGCTGTGCGACGTGGACCACGAACTGCGCCACGTCGACGTGGCCGGGGTCCGCACCCGCGTGCTGCGCGCCGGCACCGGACCCGACCTCGTGCTCCTGCACGGCACCGGCGGACACCTCGAGGCGTACGCCCGCGACATCGCCGGCCTCGCCGAGGATTTCACCGTCACCGCCTACGACATGGTCGGCCACGGCTGGTCCGACCTGCCCGACCGCCCGTACACCGTCGACGTCCTCTCCGAGCATCTCGTCGGCCTCCTCGACGCGCTCGACGTCGGCGTCGCGCACCTGTCCGGGGAGTCGCTCGGCGGCTGGGTCACGGCGTGGACCGCGGCGCACCACCCCGAGCGCGTCGACCGGCTCGTGCTCAACACCCCGGGCAACATCGCCAACAAGCCCGAGGTGATGGCCCGGCTCTCGGCGAGCACCCGCGCGGCCGTGCGCGACCCCAGCGACGCCACCGTGCGCCGCCGGGTCGAGTTCCTGTTCCACCACACCGAGATGGTCACCGACGAGCTGGTGAACCTGCGCCGCGCGGTGTACGGCCGGCCCGGCTTCGCCACCGCGATCGAGAACACGCTCGTACTGCAGGACCCGGCCGTGCGCAAGGACTTCGCGTGGGAGCCCGGCTGGGTCGGCAAGGTCGTGGCGCCGACGCTGCTGCTGTGGACCGACCACGACCCGACCGGCGGACTCGACGAGGCGCAGCTGCTCCTCGACTGGCTGCCCGACGCGCGGCTGCACGTCATCGAGGACGCGGGACACTGGCCGCAGTGGGAGAAGCCGCAGCAGTACCTCGAGGTCCACCGCGAGTTCCTGCTGGGCCCGCGATGAGCGAGATCGTCGGCATGGTCGGCATGTCGCACTCCCCGTTCGCGACGCTGCTGCCCCACGGCGGCCCCGGCGAGCCCGGTGCCCGGTTCCTGGCCGACGCCGAGCGGGTCGCGGCCGCCGTCGCCCGGCTCGCCCCTGACGCGCTCGTCGTCATCGGCCCCGACCACTTCCACGGCAACTTCTACGACGCGATGCCGCCGTTCGTGCTCGGCGTCGAGCAGGCGGCCGCGTTCGGCGACTTCGGCAGCCGCCGGGGGGAGCTGCCGGTCGCCTCCGAGCTCGCGTGGTCGATCCGCGACGGGCTCGCCGACGCCTTCGACGTGTCGCTGTCCTACGCGCTGCAGGTCGACCACGGCATCGTCCAGAGCTACGAGATGGTCCGCGGCGGCGCCGAGCCGCCGCTGGTCCCGTTCGTGGTCAACACCGCCGCGCCGCCCCTGCCCGGCATGGCCCGCTGCCTCGAGCTGGGCCGGGCGATGGGCGCCGCGATCCGCCGGTCGGCGTTCCCGGGCCGGGTCCTCGTGGTGGCCAGCGGCGGCCTGTCGCACTGGCTGCCGTCGAACGACCCGCGCGACCCGATGCCGGCCGAGCGGCGGGTGTCGATGATCCACGGCCGCCGGGACGTGCACGCGTTCTCCGCCGACCGCGAGCCGCGGGTGCGGGCCATGGCCGGCAACCCCGACGCGCCGGTGAACGCCGCCTGGGACGCCTGGTTCCTCAAGCAGCTCGCGGCCGGCGACTGCGAGCCGGTGGTCGCCCTCGGCGACGACGGGCTGAGCGAGCGGGCCGGCAGCGGCGGCCACGAGATCCGCGCCTGGCTCATCGGCCTCGCCGCCGCTGCGAGGCCGCTGGTGTGGACTAGCTACGAACCGGTGCCCGAGTGGATCACCGGGATGGGCATCGGCGCCACGTTCGAGGTGGACTGACATGGCCCTCGCCAACCTGCTGGACGCCCGCGCCACCGGCCGGCCGTGCCCGCCGATCCGTGGGCTGCTGCCCGACGGCGACGTCGCGGCCGCCTACGCGGTCCAGGCCGCCTGGGTCGAGCACGAGGTGGCGGGCGGCGCGTCGGTCGTCGGCCGCAAGGTCGGCCTGACCAACCCGGCGGTGCAGGCCCAGCTCGGCGTCGACCAGCCCGACTTCGGCACGCTGCTGTCCTGGATGCACCTCCCGCAGGACACGCCGATCGACGCGAGCCTGCTGCTGCAGCCGCGGATCGAGGCCGAGGTGGCGTTCCTGCTCGGCGCCGACCTCGACGCCGCCGGCATCGGGCCGGCCGAGGTCGTCGCCGCGACCGCCGCCGTGGCGCCCGCGCTCGAGATCGTCGACAGCCGGATCGCCGGCTGGGACATCGGCATCGTGGACACGATCGCCGACAACGCCTCGTCCGGGCTGTTCGTGCTCGGCGACGCACGCGTGCCACTCGACGGGCTCGACCTGCGGTACCGAACCATGACCATGCGGCGCGGCGGGGACGTCGTGTCGAGCGGGTCCGGCGCTGCCTGCCTCGGCGACCCGGTGCTCGCGGTGGCGTGGCTCGCGAACATCGCCCGGGACCTCGGACGTCCGCTGCGTGCCGGGGAGGTCGTGCTGTCCGGCGCCCTCGGGCCCATGGTGCCCGTGGTGGCCGGTGACCGGTTCGCCGCCGACATCGACGGGCTCGGCCGCGTCTCGGCGGTGTTCCGATGACGGGCGCGGCGATCGTCGGCTCGGGCAACATCGGCACCGACCTGATGGTGAAGCTGCTGCGGGGCAAGGGCCCGCTGCGGCCGCTGGCCATGGCCGGCATCGACCCGGCCTCGGACGGGCTCGCCCGGGCGGCGCGGCTGGGCCTGCAGACGACCGCGGACGGCGTCGACGGCCTGGTCAAACTGCCGTGCTTCGCGGATGTACGGGTCGTCTTCGACGCGACCTCGGCCGCCGCGCACGTCGCGAACGCGGCCGCGCTGGCGCCGTTCGGGGTGCGCGTCGTCGACCTGACCCCCGCCGCGCTCGGCCCGTTCGTGGTGCCCGCCGTCAACCTCGGCGACCACCTCGACGCGCCCGAGGTCAACCTGGTCACCTGCGGCGGGCAGGCCACCATCCCGATCGTGGCCGCCGTCGCGTCCGTCGTCCCGGTCGCCTACGCGGAGATCGTCGCCTCGATCGCGTCCCGGTCGGCCGGGCCGGGGACCCGGGCCAACATCGACGAGTTCACCGAGACGACGGCCCGCGCGATCGAGACCGTCGGCGGCGCCCGGCGCGGCAAGGCGGTCATCGTGCTCAACCCGGCCGAGCCGCCGCTGCTCATGCGCGACACGGTCTGCTGCCTGGTCGCCCTGGACCGGCAGGGTCCGCAGGTCGTGGCGGCCGTCGAGCGGATGGTCGCCGACGTCGCCGCGTACGTGCCCGGCTACCGGCTCAAGCAGCCCGTCCAGATCACGCCCCTCGACGGCGACGTGTCGACCCTTGCCACCGGCGTCACCCACCAGGTGACCGTGCTGCTCGAGGTCGAGGGCGCCGGGCACTACCTGCCCGCCTACGCCGGAAACCTGGACATCATGACCTCGGCCGCGGTCCGGGCCGGCGAGCGGATGGCGGCGCGATGAGGCTGTACCTGCAGGATGTGACGCTGCGCGACGGCATGCACGCCACCCGGCACCGGCTCGACCCGGCGAAGGCCGCGGCGATCGCGGCCGCACTGGACGCCGCCGGCGTCGACGCGATCGAGGTCGCCCACGGCGACGGCCTGGCCGGCACGAGCGTCACCTACGGCCCGGGCAGCCACACCGACGCCGACTGGATCGTCGCCGTCGCCGCCGCCGTCACCCGGGCCCGCCTCACCACCCTGCTGCTGCCCGGCATCGGCACGATCGGCGACCTCAGACGCGCCCACGCCCTCGGCGTGCGCTCGGTGCGGGTCGCGACCCACTGCACCGAGGCCGACGTCGCGGCCCAGCACATCGCGACCGCCCGCGAGCTGGGCATGGACGTGTCCGGGTTCCTCATGATGAGCCACCTGTCCGCGGCGGGGCCACTCGCCGCCCAGGCGGCGCTGATGGAGTCGTACGGCGCCCACTGCGTCTACGTCACCGACTCCGCCGGCCACCTGACCCCGCGCGGCGTCCGCGAGCGGGTCCGCGCCTATCGCGACGTCCTGGACCCCGCCACCGAGGTCGGCGTCCACGCGCACGACAACCTCTCGCTCGCCGTCGCCAACTCCCTCGCCGCCGTCGAGGAGGGCGCGGTACGCGTCGACGCGTCGCTCGCCGCCCACGGCGCCGGCGCCGGCAACTGCCCGATCGAGGTCTTCGCCGCCGCCGCGACGCTCGACGGCTGGGCCCACGGCGCCGACCTGCCCGCGCTGCAGGACGCGGCCGACGACCTGGTGCGGCCGCTGCAGGACCGGCCGGTGCGGGTGGACCGGGAGACGCTGACGCTCGGCTATGCCGGGGTGTACTCGAGCTTCCTCCGCCACGCCGAGACGGTCGCCGCCCGCTACGGCGTCGAAGCCCGGGCGCTGCTGGTCGAGGCCGGCCGGCGCCGCCTCGTCGGCGGCCAGGAGGACCTGCTCGTCGACATCGCCCTCGACCTCGGTGCGCGGCCACGGACACCCTCGGCGGCATGACCGCCACGGCGCGGCCCGGGACGCGGTGCGGCCCGGGCCGTGCCATGTTCACGCGACCGGCATGTCCCTGCGGCGCAGGCCCACGAGCCCGGCCGCGCCCAACGCGACCGCGACCACGGTGAGCCACAGCATCGGCGTCGCGGTGAACGCGGAGCCGGGCAGCTTCGGCACGTGCGCGAACGGGGCGATGTCGACGATCCACTGGCTCAGCCCGAACAGCGCGCCGAGCTCGACGAGCAGGACGGACAGGATGAGCGCGGCCCAGGCCAGCGTGCTGAGCCGCGGTGCCAGGCCGATCAGCGCGACACCGAACCCGGCCAGGACCCAGGTGGCCGGCAGCTGCACCATTGCGGCGCCGAACACCCGCCCGACCTGCCCGCCGACGTCGTGGACCTGCGCGCCGTAGGCGAGACCGCCGGCGAGGCCCGAGACGGCCAGCAGCAGCGCCGTGCCCAGCAGCGCGAACACCAGATGGCTGGCCGCCCACTGCAGCCGGCTGACCCGCGTGGCCAGCAGCGCCTCGACCCGTCCGCTGCTCTCCTCCTGGCGCAGCCGCAGGGTCACCTGCACCGTGTAGGCGGCGGCGACCATGCCGATGATCCCGAAGATCGCGGCGAGGAACGCGTCGGTGAGGCCGTTGCGCCCGCCCATTCGGTTCAGGATGTCGGTCAGCTGCTGGTTCGGCGACTCCAGGTCACCGATGCCGGCGGCGGCGCCACCCAGGACGGCTCCGCTCAGCGCCAGCCCGATGGTCCAGCCGAGGAGCAGGCCGCGCTGCAGCCGCCAGGCCAGCGCGAGCGGCGTGCGCAGGCCCGGGGATGCCTCGGCCGGCCCGAGCCGCTCCGCCAGCAGGCCGGCGCCCACGTCGCGGCGAGCTTCGAGCACGTACCCGACCGCGATGAAGACGGCCGCGAACCCGACGAACAGCAGGGCCACCCACCACCGTTCCCCGGCGTACGGCCGCATGTGCAGCCCCCAGCCGGTCGGCGACAGCCAGCTCAGCCAGGTCGGCCCGCTGTCGCCGACGGCGCGCAGCAGGTAGGTGCCGCCGAGGACGGCGGCGGCGATGCCGTTCGCCGCCCGGGCGCTCTGGGTCAGCTGCGCGGCTGCGGCCGCGATCGCCGCGAACAGGATCCCGACCAGGCCGGTCGCGAGCCCGAGCGCCGCCGAGCCGGCGGCCGGCAGCCCGGTCGCCATCAGCCCGAGCGCGACCAGCACGGCGATGGCCAGGTTGGCCAGCACGGCGGTCAGCAGCGCGGCGGTGAGCGGCGCGTGGCGGCCGATCACCGTGGCGCGCAGGAGCTCGAGCCGGCCGGTCTCCTCCTCGGTCCGGGTGTGCCGCACGACCGTCAGCAGGCTCATCAGGGCGACCAGGATGAACTCGGTGACCCCGATCTTCCACGTGGTGAGCCCGCCGATCGACACGCCGAAGAGCGGGCCGCTCAGCGCGACGAGCGACGGGTTGCTGAGTACGCCGCTCACCGCCTCCAGGTCCTGCTGGGTCGGGTAGAGCTTGAGGTAGTTGGCCGCCGTCCCCATCGGCATGACCGCGAGCCCGACCACCCAGACGGTCAGCCGGACCCGGTCGAGTCGCAGCGCCAGCCGCGTCAGGGCGCGGGTGCCGGTCAGCGAGTTCACTGGGCCACCTCGCTGCGCGGTTCCGCGCCGGCCGTCCGGTCGTAGTGGCGCAGGAACAGCTCTTCCAGGGTCGGCGGCTGGCTGGTCAGGCTCCGGATGCCGACCGCGGTGAGCTGCCGCAGCACCGCGTCGAGGGCGGTGGTGTCGACGTCGAAGCGCACGGTGCCGTTGTGGCTCTGCAGGTCGTGCACGCCGGGCAGGCTCGCCAGGCCGTCCACCGGTCCGGCCAGGTCGACCTGGATCGAGGTGCGGGTCAGGTGCCGCATGCCGGCGAGCGTGCCGGTCTCGACCGCCCGGCCGTCGCGGATGATGGTGACCCGGTCGCAGAGCGCCTCGACCTCGGCGAGGATGTGGCTGGACAGCAGGACGGTGCGTCCGGCGCGCCGTTGCTCCTCGAGGACCACCTGGCGGAAGACCTCCTCCATGAGGGGGTCGAGGCCCGAGGTGGGCTCGTCGAGCAGCAGCAGCTCGACGTCGGAGGCGAGGGCGGCGATGAGGGCGACCTTCTGCCGGTTGCCCTTCGAGTAGGTGCGGGCCTTCTTGCGCGGGTCGAGGTCGAAGCGTTCCAGCAGCTCGGCGCGGCGCTTGGTGTCGAGACCGCCGCGGAGCCGGCCGAGCAGGTCGATGACCTCGCCGCCGGTCAGGTTGGGCCAGAGCGTGACGTCGCCGGGCACGTAGGCGAGGCGGCGGTGCAGCTGCGCGGCGTCGCGCCAGGGGTCGCCGCCGAGCAGCGTGACGGCGCCGGCGTCGGCGTGGAGCAGCCCGAGCAGGATGCGGATGGTGGTGGACTTCCCCGCGCCGTTGGGCCCGAGGAAGCCGTGCACCTCCCCGGTCTGCACGGCGAGATCGAGCCCGTCGAGGGCGCGGGTCCGTCCGAATGTTTTGACCAGCGCGTCTGTGCGGATCGCATCGGTCATGATCCTCATGCTCCTTCAGCCGCGGGGTCGTCCCCGGCGGCGGTGGGCGGAATGGATGACCGCAGCGCGTCCATCGCGCGGCGGGCCTTGGTGACCAACTCGGGATCGAGGAGGGGGTGGGAGTAGAAGTCGGCCAGCGCGCCGGCCATGCGGAGGTGGCCCTCGGCGGTGAAGACGTCGACGCCGAGCGCGCGGGACACGTGGTTGTGCATCGCGAGCATCCCGGACTGCATGCCGACCATCACCGCCGCGTAGGCCCGGTGGTCCTCGCTGACGTCCGGCGCGTTCTTGGCGATCCACTGCTCAGTGAGCGCCACCATGTCGTCGAACATCGACGCGGCGCTGCGCGAGCCGTCGAGCAGTGCCTGGGTGACGTACTTGTAGTACAACAGGATCGTCGGATGGATCGACGGCAGGGCGGCCGGGTTGGCCAGCTTGCCGTCGAAGACGAGCTCCTGCTTGATCTCGATCATCCGATCGAGCACGTAGGTGTCGCACTCCTCCCGCAACGCCTCCTTCGACCCGAAGTGGTGGCGGAGCAGGCCGGGCGACACGCCGGCGGCCTGCGTGATGTCGCGCACCGTCGTGCCGTCCATGCCGCGCTCGGCGAACAGGCGGATAGCGGCATCCCTGATCCGCGCCCGAGCCGTCAGGTCCTCGAACGATGGATCGCCAACCGGGCGCGTCATGTGCCCACCTCCCTTGTACAGACGTATCGCAGACTACCCGTCCCTACAGCGGACTATACGCCGGTATAGTACGACCGCCACCCTGTGACGCTCCTCGCACGGCAAGCCCATACGAAATCTCTACGCCGGCAGCGCGCAGGACCGCGGCGCGGGCGCGGTCAGGTGGTCGCGTGCCCGGTGAGCGCTGCGACGAGGTCGGCGGTGTCCGGCACGCCGGCCAGGCCGTGTGACGTGGGGTAGACCCGGCAGGCGAGGGCGCCGGTCGCCGCCGTGGTGTCGAACAGGTCGACGCCGTAGACGGTGAACGTCGGCGACCCGGCGAACCCGACGGCGGCGGCGTCGGCTTCGGACTCGACCGCGATCAGCAGCACCTCGGCGTCGGCGTGTCCGGTGTCGGTGAGGGCCTGCCGCAGTCGCTGCTCGGCCAGCTGCCAGTTGGGGCAGTCCGCGAAGTACCAGAGCGTCACCTGCATGGCGCCATCGTGCACCCGGGCCGCCCCGGTCCCGCCATTCACGGACCCGGATGCCGATCACGGTCGCCGTCAGCGGGTCCTCGACGCCGGCGCCGCGGTGAGCGGGGGACGTGCACTCGTGTGACGTTGAGCAGCCATGCTCCGGCTGCGGCAGCGCCGAAGATGACGACGACCGCGAGCAGACCGAGGAGCGCATGTGCCAGGTCCACGATGATCACGTCCAGTGCGGGATGAGTGCGGGATGACCCTCCCGCGGTGGCAGCGCGTCGCTCCCAGGTCAGCGCACGGACCGGGCCGGGACAAGGGGTCTTGACACTATCCATACGCCCACCGCTTCGGCGCAGCGTCTCGGGTTCGTCATCCCGGCCCGCAGTCCCTGCTGCGCGGCGACCGCCTGCTGCGGTGCCGTCCGGGAATGCCGGGGCCGAGGCTGCGTAACACGCTTTCGCCGAGGGGGACCTGCGCCGGCCGCTGCGAGCCGGCCATGGGCTCGCGCGTCGGTGCGGATGTCTCCTCGATGTGCAGGCGGTCGGCGCCGTCGAGCCGGTAGCCGATGCCGTGCACGGTGGTGATCGTGGGGCCGCGGCCGGCCAGCTTCAACCGCAGCCGGCGGACATGGGCGTCGACGGTGCGGCCGCTGGTCCGGGTGTCGTCCTCCCAGACCTGCAGGAGGAGTTGGCCGCGGGTGAACACCCGGCGCCGGTTGCGCGCGAGGAACAGCAGCAGGTCGTACTCGCGGCGGGTGAGCGCGAGCGGCTGCCCGGCGAGGTACGCGGTCCGCTGCTGCGGGCGCAGGACGAGTTCCGGCGGCATGGACGTCACCGAACTGATCGACGACGGCAGTTGTTCGGTGAGCTTGCGGACCGTGTCCAGGTGGTGCGGGTCGGCGTGGATCACGATGACGACCTCGAGTACGGACACCGGCGCGCCGTCCGGCCGGGCGCGGTCGGTGCGGCTGAGCGGGTGGTGCGGGACGGCCATGGCCGGGGACGACATGCCAGAACTCCTACGGTGCGGCAGGACCGCACACGTGCATGGCCGGTCCTTCCGCCAGTCAACGCAACGCGCGTACCCGCGGCAAGCCCAGCGCCCGTCAAATCCCCGTATGTTTCACGGACGCTGTCGCACGGGTCAGAGCCAGCCGGATCTGCGCAGGTACCGGTACAGCAGCGCGGAGGTGACGAGCATGACGATGAGCAGGCCGGGGTAGCCGTAGCGCCATTCCAGCTCGGGCATGAACTTGAAGTTCATGCCGTAGATGCCGGCGAACGCGGTCTGCAGCGCGGCGATCGCGGCCCATGAGGCGATCTTGCGCATGTCGTTGTTCTGGTCGACGGTGACCTGGGCGAGGCGGGCCTGCAGCATCGAGTTCAGCAGGTCGTCGAAGCCGCCGATGCGGTCGGCGACGCGGGTGTTGTGGTCGGCCACGTCGCGGAAGTACCGGCGGACCTCCTTGGTGAGCTTGACGGTGCGCCCGTCGAGGATGGTCGCGAGGGGCTGCTGCAGCGGCAGCACGGCGCCGCGGAACTCGACGAGCTCGCGCTTGAGCTGGTAGATCTGGCCGACGCTGGCGCCGGCCTCCCGGGCCAGGACCTGGGTCTCGACGATGTCCAGGTCGCGTTGGAAGGCCGCGGCGATCTGCAGGTAGACGTCGACGATCCGGTCGCAGACGGCGTGGACGACCGCCCACGGTCCCTGAGCGAGGAGCGCCTGGTGCGCCTCCAGGTCGGCGCGCACGGCGCGCAGCCCGCCGATCGCGCCGTGGCGCACGGTGACCACGAACCGTTCGCCGACGAACAGCCGGACGGAGCCGGTCGCGACCACCTCACTGGTGTCGGTGACCTCGGTGTGCTCGATGTAGCTGGCGGCCCGTACGGCCAGGAACGCGGTGTCCTCGTAGCGTTCGAGCTTCGGCCGCTGGTCGTCGGACAGGGCGTCCTCGACGGCGAGCGGGTGCAGATCGAACACCTCGGCGACCCCGGCCATGTCCGCCTCGGTGGGATCGTGCAGGCCGATCCACACGAACGCCTCCGGCGTGGCCTTGGCCTCCGCGAACAGTTCGGCGACGCCGCGCCCGCCCGCCTGGCGGACACCGCCGACGTAGAGGGCGCAGTCCACGACGGCGTCGCCGTCGCGCCGCGGTTCGGCCGGTGGCGGACTCGCCGCCGGCGGCGACCCGCCGGGTAGCGGAAGACGCCAACCCCACCGCTGCGCCATATGCCAGTACCACCTCTCAGTCATGACGGCAGGTCCGAACTCCGCGCGCATCGCGATGCGCGGCCTTCAGCCCATCGGGTTGCCGCCGCCGGAAGCCGGGTTCACGGTGATGAGCACGATGATCAGCACGATCCACGCCGCCAGCACCAGCAGCAGGATCAGCGGCAGGTGCCGCCGCACCGGGCCTGTGCGCCGCTTCGCCATCCGTCCTCCCTCCACCGTCCCGACCGATCTTGCCACCGGGTGGCACGGCAGCAGTGTCCTACACCGGTGCCACCACCCGCACGCACGCCACGAGCCACGTGACGGTCAGAGCTCCAGCCGGTAGCCGACTCCCGGCTCGGTGATGATGTGCCGCGGCCGGGCCGGGCCGACCTCCGGCTCGGCGGCCAGGTCCAGCGTGGACGCGGACGCGCTGACGGCTGGCGTCTGCCGGGGCGGCGGGGCCCGGCGCAGCGCGGCCCGCATCCGGGCCGGCAGCCCGTCCGTGCCGAACGGCGTGGTGACGTGGTCGTCGGCGCCGGCGTCGCGCAGCACCCCACAACGGCCTCGCGGCGTCCGACGTCTCGTCCAGCAGCGCCGCCGCACCCAGGTCCGTCGTCACCGTCAGCGGCGGGGAACGGCGGGACACCGACGTTGTGCGCATGCTTCGACGTTCGCACCGACGGGTCCGCCCGCCAACCGGGCCATACGAAATCTCTACGGGATTCTGGTGTGCGGCCGCTTGAGCCGGATGGCACCGTCGTTCTGGTGAGCGGATCCGAATCCGTCCACGGCAGTCGCGCCGATCACACGGCACGGTCGAGGGGGAGTTCGATCCGCAGGTGGGTGCCGTGACCGGCTGGGCTTCTGATCATGATCGTTCCACCCAGCGCATCGACCCGGTCCGTCAAGCCGGCGAGGCCCGAGCCGCGCGCGGGGTCGGCGCCGCCGACGCCGTCGTCGTCGACGCGCAGGTGCAGCCGGCCGTCCAGGACCGCCGTCCTGATGCGCACACGCGCGGCGCGGGCGTGCTTGGCGGCGTTCGCCAGCGCCTCGGCCACGAGATAGTAGACCGTGACCTCGACCGGCTCGGGCAATCGGGCATCGAGGTTCGCATCGAGCTCGACCGGAACGGGGGAGCGGCGGACGAGCCCTTTCAGCGCGGGCCACAGGCCGACGTCGGACAGGATCGCCGGGTGGGTACCGCGGGCGATCGCCCGCAGGTCGTCCAGCACGCCGGTCAGCCCGTGGGTCACGGCGGACACCCGCTGACGCAGTCCGGGCATCGCGGACGGGATGCCCGTCACGGCGTCGGCCAGCTCGATGGCGAGCGCGATGAGATGCTGCTGGATGCCGTCGTGCAGGTCGCGCTCGAGCTGCTGCCGGGCCCGGTCGGCGGCGCGCACCGCCCGCGCGCGGGAGGCTGCCAGCTCGGCGCGGGCCTGGGCGTTGGCGATGGCGGCGGCGACCAGGTCGGTGGCGTCCGCGAGCCGCGCTTCGGCGTCCGGGACCGGCGGCCCGTCCCGTGCGATCGAGACCGTCGTGACGCCCCAGACGCGTCCCTCGACCAGGATCGGGGCGCCGACCACCGAGCGGATGCCCAGGTCGCGCAGGAGCGCGGCGATCTGGCCGGGAGCGTCCGCGTGGCTGTCCACCCGAGCGGAGTGCCCGCTGTACGAGACCAGCGCCGCCACGCCGCGCCCCGCCGGCGACATGTCGACGCCGCCCGGCGCGCGCCAGACTGCAACCACGGTCGCGGTACCGCCGGGCTCGTTACGAACGATGGTCGCCCCGTCGCCGCCGATCAGCTGCCCCAGTTCGGTCGCGATCACGTCGAAGAGCTCGGCTTGGGGGGCGCCGCGCGCGACCCGCGCGGCGATGCGATGCAACGCGGCGCGTGCCTCGGCGAACCGGGCGAGTTCGTCGATGCTCCACTTCGGCGACGGTGCCATGCGCGGGCCCGGAGACTCAGGCGGCCACGAGCTCGCGAAGCCGGTTCGGCCGGACGCGGCCGGCCGGCAGCGTCCGCTCGACCGCTGCGTCCGGCACGAAGCTCCCGCGGCCGAGATCCGTGCGGCGAGCGACGTGGCTGCGCAGCAGGTCGCCGGTGGCGATGTGCCGAATGCCGGAGTGGGCGGCGATCCGCGAGCCCTGGGTTCCCTGTCCGGCTCCGGGTGGCGCGATCATCAGCAGCGGCATGGTCAGCTCCTCGCATCATTCGTGGTGGGTACCACTGAATGCTGCTGCGCCGACCGTGACCCGGGCATGGGCCAGATGACCCTGTTCGGGTACCGATGCCTGCATCGTCGGGCACGGGGTCGTCCGACCCTTGTTCACCCCGGCAACGGGGAATGACCGTCGTCTTCGTCGGGTGCGACCGACTCCAGCGCGTCGCGCAGGGCCGCGCGTGAGGTGATGCCGAGTTTCGGGAAGATCCGGTGGAGGTGGCCGCTCACCGTGCGGTGGGACAGGAACAGCTGCTGGCCGATCTGCTTGTTGGTCATGCCCGTGGCGGCCAGGGTGGCGATCTGCCGTTCCTGCGTGGTCAGTGCGGCAGCGGGGGTGCCGGCGGTGGCGACGCCGGTGGCGCGCAGTTCGTTGCGGGCACGCTCGGCCCACGGCCGCGCGCCGAGCCGGTCGAAGGTCTCCAGGGCAACGGTCAGGTGCCGGCGCGCCGGGGTGGTGGCGCGGGTGCGGCGCAGCCATTGCCCGTAGGCGAGCTGGATGCGGGCCTGTTCGAACGGCCACCGGTCGGCCTCGGGCAGCGACAGCGCCGTGTCGAACAACGGGCCGGCGTGGTCGTCATCGGCGGCCAACGCGGCGGCGCCGGCGGTGATGAGGGCGATGCGGGGAGAGATGCAGGCGATACCGGCCTGCCGGGCGGCGGTGACGTGGGCGCGTGCCTCATCGGTGCGTCCGGTGCGCACGGCGGCCTCGACCAGGTCCATGACCGTCCACGATCCCCACGGACCGCGGAAGCCGGAGACAACCGTGCCGGGCGGGTTGATCCGGGTCGCGTAGAGGTAGGCGTCCTCGTAGTCGCCGCGGCCCAGCGCCGCGACGGCGCGCGCCCGCCAGACCATCGCCTGCGGCAGCCCGACGCCGTGCGGCGCCGCCCAGCCGGTGATGTCGTCGCTGAGGGTCTGGACGAGGTCCGTGTTGCCCCGGGCGGCCCCGATGTACGCCAGCTGGCAACGAAGATGGCGCTGCAGCATGTGCTGGCCGTGGACACCGGCCAGGTCCAGTCCCCGCTCCGCCAGCGTTGCGGCCTCGGCCCACCGGCCGTGGTGCGCGGCGTCGGCGCTGAGCACGAGCAACGCGCCGATGACGACGCCGCTCGCGCCGCCGGCCCGTTCGCGTTCGATGACCTGCCAGCACAGATGCCGATGGTCGGACAGTGCGTCGACCTGCAGCGCCGCATACGCCAGCGGGAGGAGCTGCCAGGAACCAGCGTCGGCGGGCAGGGCGTCGAAGGCGCGGGCGAGGTCCCCGCGCAGGGTGCCGCAGACGCGTACCGGGTCGGTCAATGCGTTGTAGCACAGCCTCAGCGCCGACGCCTCACGCCGGTCGAACCGGTCCAGCGCGCCGCCGAACAGTTCCCACAGCTGGTCCCGGGCGGCGTAGATGCAGACGAACAGCAGGACGTACAGCAGGTCCTCGACGCCGTCGCCGTCCGAGTCGACGCTGTCCTCGAGTGCCTGGGCCAGCAGGCGCTGTGCGGCATTGACGTCGCCGACGCCCTGCGCGAGGTAGCCCGCCGTGGCGGCCGCGAAGACCGATCGGGCCGGAGCGTCTCGAGCGCGCTCGGCGCCGTCGGTGTGCCGGGCGTCCGCCAGCAGCCGGTTCACTTCGTCCAGCGGACTGCTGAGCCTGGCCACGAAGGCGGCTCGAGCCAGCCGCCGGGAGCGGTCGGCCGGATCCGGACTCAGTTCGCCGGCGCGCACCAGCGCGGTCACCGCGGCGCGCCCGTGACCGCGGTGGTACGCGGACCGGGCCGCTTCCTCCAGCGCCCGGGCCACCGGTTCGTCCGGGCCCGTCGCCGCCTCGGCCAGATGCCGCCACCGACGCTCCGGAAGGCCGGTCTGGGCGGCAGCCAGGGCCTGGTGCGCCGAGCGCAGCTCCGCGGCCGATGAGCACTGCGCCACCGCCGAGGCGATGAGCGGGTGGCGCAACGCGATACGGCCGCCGGCGGCGTCCACGCGGACGAGGCCGGCGCGCTGCGCGACGTCCACGTCGTCGATCTCCGCCGGGTTGCCCGCGGCCGCCCGGATCGTGGACAGGTCGGCGTCGGATTCCAGGGTGGCCAGCAACAGCAGGTTCCGGGTCGAGCTGGGCAGGTCCCGGACCGTCCCGGCGAAGGTCGCCTCCAACCGTCCGGACAGCGGCAGGAACGCGGGCAGCGGGTCCTGGCCGCGGCGCTGCCCATCGGTCAGCGTCCCGGGAAGCTCCAGCAGGGCGAGCGGGTTGCCGGCGGCGTCGTCGAGCAGCCGCTGCCGGGCCGCCGGGGCGAGCCCGGGCCAGCAGGCGTCCAGCAGTGCGGCCGCCGGTTGCTCGGCCAGCGGGCCGATCTCGCGCTCGGACAGGCCGACCCGGTCGAACAGGCCGGGCACGCCGGCCCGTACCGCCGCCAGGAACCTGATCGGCTCGTGGTCGATCCGGCGGGCGGCGAACCCCAGCACGGTCGCGCTGGCGCGATCGATCCACGGCACGTCATCGACGATCACCAGCAGTGGGCGTTCGGCCGCCACCCTTCCGAGCAGGGCGAGCACCGCTGCGATGACCGGCGGATCCCGGGCCGGTCCGGGCGCGAGGTCGAAGACCTGGGCCAGGGCGTCGTGGTGGTGGGCGGCGAGGCGCTCGGCACGATCTCTTACCGGATAGAGCAGTTCGTGCAGCGCGGAGAAGCCGATCTCGGACTCGAACTCAACGCCGCGCACCCGCAGTACCCGCATCCCACCCGTGTCCGCGCGGGCCGCGGCCGCGTCCAGCAGCGCAGTCTTGCCCACCCCGGGATCGCCGCGGAACAGCACACCACGGCCGGCAGGCGCGTGCCGGGCAATCAGTGCCTCGATCAACGCCAGTTCGTCCGCGCGCCCCACCAACATGGTCACCGCGCCGTGATCCCCACGTTGTGCCACTTGGCGCCCTGCACAGCCGCCGGCGCCCCTGACAGTTCATCCTAGATCGCCGGACCTTCGTCAGCGCGTGATCGGGTGCGCATCCAGCGCTGGCCCCGGCCGAGCAGCGCGCCGAGCGCCACCGGGACGGCAGCGGTGAGCAAGCCTGGAGCCACGCCCCCGGCGAACGGGACCAGCGCCACGGCCAGCACGACGGCGAGCGCGCTCAGCGCCAGGGCGGTCCACCGGTGTGCGACGAGCGTGGTGCAGCACCCGGCGGTCACCGCCATGGCGACAACCCGCGCCGGGCTGTTCTCGGCGGGCACGAACGAGGCGGCCAGCACCGCGGCGGTGAGCAGCGCGAAACAGCCGCCGAACGCGTGCGGATACGACCCGGAGAAGGACATGGGATCCATCGCAGCCCGGCATCGCGGGTCGCAACAGGGGGCTTGACGATTCTCCGACGCGCAACCGCGGGTTCTTGACGGCGCCGGCACCGACCCGGGCCGTGACCGCCCTCGGCCGGCGGCTGCCGCTGCCGGCCCGGGTCCACGCCCCGCGCGAGCGGGACCCCACACCTGCTCGACGGTAGACGGCCCATGGGGCCGGCAGCGTAGGGAAAGCGTCAAGAAACGCAATGCCCGCGTAGGGATTTCGTCAACGCATCTGGGCAGCGATGCCGGCCTGGATTTCACTGGCTGCGGACCCCGGGACGGAGGCCCGTAGCCGAGTGTCGAGGCGGTTGTTGCGAGATGAAGAGGACCTGGTGGCTGGTCCGGCCGCGGTTCGCCGCGCCGACCGGCCTCACCCTCGCGGCCGGAGCGGCCGGCGTGGTGGTCGTCGCGGTGCTGTGCGCCGCCATGACCGCACCGTCGGCGGCGCTCGTCCGCCTCGTCGCGCTGGCGCTGTGGAGCGCCGCGGTCGGCGCGGTCGGCGACCTCGTCGCCGCGGCCGCCACCGCAGCGATCGCCTGGACGGTGCTCAACGGGTTCCTGGTGAACCAGCTGGGCGAGCTGACCTGGCACGGGCCGGCCGACGCGGTGCGGCTCGGCGTGCTCCTCGGCGCCGCCGCCGTGAGCTGGCTGGCCGTCCTGACCCGCCGCGTGCTCCGGCATCGCCTGGACATCGTCCGGATGCGCAGCTGGCTCTCCGGCGACGTACTCGCGTCGTCGGTCCCCCCACTCAAGTCGGTTCCCCCGTACAAGGAGGCAAGCCCCAGTGGCTGATGTGGTGTTCGTACTGCTGACGATCGCGTTGTTCGCGATCCTCGGCCTGGCGGTACGGGCGGTGGAGAAACTGTGAACGCCGAGAACCTCGTCGGCCTCGTCCTCGCGATCGCCCTCACCGCGTTCCTTGTTGCTGCCCTACTCTTCCCGGAGCGGTTCTGATGAGCCCGACAACGGCGGGCGTGTTGTTCATCGCCTCGCTGGTCCTCGCCCTGGTGGTCGTGTACCGCCCGTTCGGCGACTACATGTTCCGCGCGATCACGTCGACCCGGCACATGAGGGCCGAGCGTGTGGTCTACAAGGCGGTCGGGGTGAACCCGGACGGCGAGCAGTCGTGGGGTGTGTATGCCCGTAGCGTGCTGGCGTTCTCCGCGGTGTCGATCCTGTTCCTGTACCTGTTCCAGCGCGTCCAGAACCATCTGTGGCTGAGTCTCGGGTTCGACCCGGTGAAGCCCGACCAGGCGTGGAACACGGCGGTCAGTTTCGTGACGAACACGAACTGGCAGTCGTACTCCGGCGAGTCGACGATGGGCCACCTGGTCCAGATGGCCGGCCTCGCCGTGCAGAACTTCACCTCGGCGGCCGTCGGTGTCGCCGTCGTGGTGGCGCTGGTGCGCGGGTTCGCCCGGAGCAAGACCGACCAGCTGGGCAACTTCTGGGTCGATCTGGTGCGGATCTGCCTGCGAATCCTGCTGCCCGTCGCGATGATCGGCGCGACGCTGCTGATCATCGGCGGCGTGGTGCAGAACCTGAGCGCGGGCACGGACGTGACGACGCTGACGGGTGGGGCGCAGACCATCACCGGCGGGCCGGTGGCCAGCCAGGAGGTCATCAAGGAACTCGGTACGAACGGTGGTGGTTTCTACAACGCCAACAGTGCGCACCCGTTTGAGAACCCGACGAGCTGGACGAACTGGATTCAGCTGTTCCTGATCCTGCTGATTCCGTTCAGCCTCCCGCGCGTGTTCGGCCGCATGGTCGGTGACCGGCGGCAGGGCCTGGCGATCGCCGGCATCATGGCGATCCTGGCGATCGGCAGTGTCATCGCGATCAACGCGCTGCAGCTGCACGCGGGTGGGACGGTCCCGTCGGCGGTGGGTGCGGCGACGGAGGGCACGGAGGCCAGGTTCGGTGTGTCGAACTCGGCGACGTTCGGCGCGGTCACGACGCTGACGTCGACGGGTGCGGTGAACTCGTTCCACGACTCGTACACGGCGCTCGGTGGCATGGTCACGATGCTGAACATGATGCTGGGTGAGGTGGCCCCCGGCGGCACCGGATCCGGGTTGTACGGGATGTTGATCCTGGCGGTGATCACGGTGTTCGTGGCCGGGTTGATGGTGGGGCGGACGCCGGAGTACCTGGGGAAGAAGATCGGGGCGCGGGAGATCAAGTTCGCGTCGCTGTATCTGCTGACGACCCCGGCGCTCGTGCTGATCGGCACCGCGGTCGCGATGGCCTCGGAGAAGGCCCGCTCCTCGATGCTGAACACCGGCGCTCACGGTCTGTCCGAGGTGCTGTACGCGTTCACGTCGGCGTCGAACAACAACGGGTCGGCGTTCGCCGGGATCAGTGTGAACACCGAGTTCTACAACACCGCGCTCGGCCTGTGCATGCTGCTGGGCCGGTTCCTCCCGATCATCTTCGTGCTGGGCCTGGCCGGTTCCCTGGCCCGGCAGCAGCCGGTGCCCGAGACGACGGGCACGTTGAAGACCTACCAGCCCCTGTTCGTCGGCATGGTGGTCGGCGTCACGATCGTCGTCGTCGCGCTGACCTACCTGCCCGCGCTGGCCCTCGGCCCGCTCGCGGAAGGCATCCAATGACCACCCCAACCCTGCCCCGGCAAGACCTGTCTCAAGGAACCCCGATGACCAGCCCGACGCCGCGCAGGGTCGCCGGCGGACTCCTCGACCCGGCGCAGCTGTGGAAGTCCCTCCCGGACGCGCTGCGCAAGCTCAACCCGGCCACCCTGTGGCGTAACCCGGTCATGTTCATCGTCGAGGTCGGCTCGGTCTTCACGACGGTCCTCGCGGTGCTCCACCCGAGCGTGTTCGCGTGGGCGATCACCGTGTGGCTGTGGCTGACGGTCCTGTTCGCGAACCTGGCCGAGGCGGTCGCCGAGGGCCGGGGCAAGGCGCAGGCCGACACCCTGCGCAAGGCCAAGCAGGACACCATGGCCCGCCGCCTCGCCGGCGACGCCGAGGAACTGGTGCCGGCCACGCAGCTGCAGCAGGGCGACGTCGTGGTCGTCGAGGCCGGGCAGATCATCCCGGGCGACGGCGACGTCATCGAGGGCATCGCCTCCGTCGACGAGTCCGCGATCACCGGCGAGTCGGCCCCGGTCATCCGCGAGTCCGGCGGCGACCGCAGCGCGGTGACGGGCGGCACGAAGGTGCTCTCCGACCGCATCGTCGTCCGCATCACGCAGAAGCCGGGGGAGAGCTTCATCGACCGGATGATCGCCCTGGTCGAGGGCGCCAACCGGCAGAAGACGCCGAACGAGATCGCGCTGAACATCCTGCTGGCCAGCCTCACCATCATCTTCCTGCTGGCCGTGGCGACGCTGCAGCCCCTGGCGATCTTCTCCAAGGGGGTGCAGGCGTTCGCGCCCGACTCGGCGGCGCTCAACGGCGACGGTGTCACCGGCATCGTCCTGGTCAGCCTGCTGGTGTGTCTCATCCCGACGACGATCGGGGCGCTGCTGTCAGCGATCGGCATCGCCGGCATGGACCGCCTCGTCCAGCGCAACGTCCTGGCCATGTCCGGCCGGGCCGTGGAAGCCGCAGGCGACGTCAACACCCTGCTGCTCGACAAGACGGGCACCATCACGCTCGGCAACCGGCAGGCCGGCGACTTCGTCCCCGTCGAAGGGGTCGCTGTCGAGGACCTGGCCAGCGCCGCGCAACTGTCCAGCCTGGCGGACGAGACGCCCGAGGGCCGCAGCATCGTGGTCTTCGCTAAGGAGCGGTTCGGCCTGCGGGAGCGGGAGGTCGCCGGCGCGACCTGGGTGCCGTTCACCGCGCAGACCCGGATGTCCGGCGTCGACGTCCCCGGGCGGCAGGTCCGCAAGGGGGCCGCGACCGCGGTGATGCAGTGGGTCCGCCAGCACGGCGGCCGCCCGACGGAGGAGGTCGGCTCCATTGTGGACGCGATCTCCAGCTCCGGCGGCACCCCGCTGGTGGTTGCCGAGCTCGTCGAGGGGCAGCCGGCCCGGACGTTGGGTGTGGTGCATCTCAAGG
>NZ_JBEXCY010000097.1:0-848 GCF_040605515.1 Dactylosporangium sp. NPDC005572
GTGTGATCATCCTGACGATGTTCGACCTGGACGCGTACGTGTTCGCGGCGCTGCGGTCCTCGGCGCCGATGACTACGAGGAGGTCGAGGTCGCTGCGGCCCGGGAGGAAGTCGCCGGTGGCCAGGGACCCGTGCAGGATCACGGTGAGGACCGGTGCCTCGATGAGCCCGGCCACGGCATGGGCCAGCCGGTCCGCCGCGGCGAGCGCCGAATCCATCGCGGTGCGCGGTTCCCTGCGCGGCTACTGCTGCGGCGGCCCGCTGGCGGGCGGCGCGTCCGGGTCCGCCGGTGGCTGCGCGTGCCGCGGGTGGTGCGACGGCTGCTGCGAGGGCTGCTGCGAGGGCTCGGGCTGCGCGGACTGCGGCGGCCAGGACGCGGGCGGCTGCTGGGTCGCCGGCTGCTGGGCGGGAGCGCCGTAGAAGGTGGTGGGCGGTTCCTGCGTGGACGGCTGTTGGGCGGGAGCGCCGTACGCCGTCGTGGGCGGCTCCTGAGCGGACGGCTGCTGAGCGGGGGCGCCGTACGCCGTGGTGGGCGGCTCCTGGGCGGGCGGTTGCTGGGCGGGAGCGCCGTAGAACGTGGTGGGCGGTTCGTGCGTGGGCGGCTGCTGAGGCGCGCCGTACGGTGCCGCCGGCGGCTGCTGGCCCGGGCCGCCGTAGGGCGGGGCGGGCGGCTGCTGGGTGGGGGCGCCGTCGAAGCGGGTGGTCGGCTGGTCGGCGCCCGTGGCCGGTCCCGGCTGGGCGCCGTAGATCGCGGTCGGCTGCTCGCCGGGCTGTTGTCCGGACGGTGCAGGGGGCTGGCCGGTGGCCGGGCCGCCGGTCGGTGAGATGGGTGGGCCCCACTGCGCGGGC
>NZ_JBEXCY010000097.1:946-41443 GCF_040605515.1 Dactylosporangium sp. NPDC005572
GCTGGGAGCTCGCGGGCTGGGAGCTCGCGGGCTGGGAGCTCGCGGGCTGGGAGCTCGCGGGCTGGGAGCTCGGCGGCCAGAACGTGGGCTGGCCGGTGGACGGCTGCGGGCTGCCGTACGACGCGGCCGGCGGCGCGCTCGACGGCTGGGCCGCGCCGTAGGAGGCGGCCGGCGGCGCGCTCGATGGCTGAGGCCCGCCGTACGGAGGCGCGGTGGACGGTGGCGGGCTGCCGTACGGCGCGCTCGACGGCTGCGGCGCGCCGTAGGAGGCAGCCGGGGGAGCGCTTGACGGCTGAGGCACGCCGTATGGGGGTGCGCTCGACGGCTGCGGGCTGCCATACGGCGCGGTCGGCGGCTGGGCCGCGCCGTACGCGGCCGCCGGGGGAGCGCTCGACGGCTGCGGGACGCCGTACGGAGGTGCGCTCGACGGCTGAGCGGCGCCGTACGCGGCGGGCTGCGCCGAGGGCGGCGGGGCCGCGCCGTAGGCCCCGGGCTGGGCCGACGGTGGCTGGGTCGCGCCGTACGCCGGGGGCTGGCCGGGCTGGGCCGACGGTGGCTGCGCGGCGCCGTACGGGGAAGGGGGCTGGGCGCCGAACGACTGAGCCGGGGCCGCGAACGGCGGCTGGGGCTGGCCGTAACCGCCCGCCTGCGGGAACGCGGCCGGCTGGGCGAACGGTGCGGGCTGTGGCGCGTCGGCCCCGCGGCGGCGGAAGACGAACGACAGGGCCAGCAGCAGCGCGCCCAGGGTGATCAGGACGGCGTCGACGATGCCGTACGTGTTGGAGACCCTGGTGAAGTCGTCGGGCTGCAGCTCGTCGATGTTGTCGATCATCGACTGGATGTGCAGGATCTGGGTCACGACCAGGATCTGGTCCGCGGCGACCAGCACGAAGCCGGCGGCGGCCAGCAGCGCGGCCGGCGGGCCCAGGCGGCGGAGCACGATCAGCGCGATCACCGCGCCGGCGAGGGCGAACAGCACGACCGGCACGTGCATGCCGACCTGCATGCCGGTGGACAGTGGTTCTACCGCTTCGTCGGTCATCGGCCGACCCTCCCCCAGGTACCCGACAGACGCCCCACCCTACCGTGGGGGTACGACAGGACCGCGGAAGGTGGCGCGGTACGACTGCGGCGGCACCCCGACCAACCGGCGGAAGTGCGGGCGCAGCGCCACGCCGTCGGTGAAGCCGCAGGCGCGGGCCACCGCGTCGACGTCGAGGGCGGCGCTCACCAGCAGCTCCTGGGCGCGCAGCACCCGCTGGGTGAGCAGCCACTGCAGGGGCGAGGTGCCGGTCGCCGAGCGGAAGCGGCGGTCGAACGTGCGGCGCGCGAGGTGGACCGCCGCGGCCAGTGCGTCCACGTCCAGGCGCGGGTCGTCGAGGTGGTCCAGGGCGTGGCGCATCGCGGCCGCGACCGGGTCGGCGCCGCCCGGCCGCGCCGGCACCGGGCGCTCGACGAACTGGGCCTGGCCGCCGGCCCGCTGCGGGGCCACGACCAGCGCGCGGGCCGCCGTGTTCGCCGCGTCGGGGCCGTGGTCGCGGCGCAGCAGGTGCAGGCAGGCGTCGAGGCCGGCGGCGCTGCCGGCGCTGGTGACGACCGTGCCCTCGTCGACGTAGAGCACGTCCTCGACGGCGTCGATCCCGGGGTACCGGCGGATGAGCTCCGGCAGGTGGCGCCAGTGGGTGGTCGCCCGGCGCCCGTCGAGGAGGCCGGCCTCGGCGAGCACGAACGCGCCGAGGCACAGCCCCACGACCGTGGCGCCCTCGGCATGGGCGCGGCGCAGCGTGTCGAGCACGACCGGAGCCGGCGGGTCGCCGCCCGGCGGGCGCCAGCCGGGGACGATGACCACGCCGGCGGAGTCGAGGGCGGCGACCGGGTCGGGCGGGGTGAGCGCGATGCCGGCCGTGGTGCGCAGCGGGCCGGGCCGCTCGCCGGCGGCGCGGACGGTGAACCGGCCGGGCTCCACGCTGAAGACGCGCGGCGCCACCGCGACCTCCAGCATCGGGGCGCCGTCGCCGACGAGGACGCCGATCGTGGTACGACTCCGGCCCATGGCTTGAACGTATCGCACGATGGCGTTCAAGCCACTGCCCGGACCTGATCAACCGTCGCAGACTTGGCCCATGACCTTCGAGCTGCGCCGCTTCGGCGGTCCCACTCTGCGGTTCACCCTGGGCGGCCTGGCGTTCCTGACCGACCCCACGTTCGACGGCCCGGGCGACTACGACCTCGGCAGCCGCGTGCTGACCAAGACCGCCGCGGCCACCGGGTCGCCCGCCGACGCGGCCCCGGTCGACGTGGTCCTGCTGTCCCACGACCAGCACCCCGACAACCTCGACACCGCAGGCCGGGCCTTTTCGGCCACGGTACCGCTGGTGCTGTCCACCCCGGCCGCCGCCGACCGGCTCGGGCCGCCGGTGCGGGGACTGGAGCCGTGGACGAGCGTCGAGCTCCCCGGCGGCGACGGCGGGCTGCGGGTGACCGCCGTCCCGGCCCAGCACGGCCCGGACGGCACCGAGCACCTGACCGGCCCGGTGACCGGCTTCGTGCTGGCCGGCGCGGGCCTGCCGACGGTGTACGTGAGCGGCGACAACGCCTCCCTCGACGTGGTCCGGCAGGTCGCGGCCCGCTTCCCGGCAGTGGACGTCGCGGTGCTGCACGGCGGCCGGGCCCGCACGGCGCTGCTCGGCGACGCGAACCTCACCCTCGACGCCGCCGGCCTGGTCGAGGCCGCCGGCCTGCTCGGCGCGACGACCGTGGTGCCGGTGCACGTCGAGGGCTGGGCCCACTTCACCGAGACCCCGGCGGACGTCGAGGCCGCCTTCGCGGGGACGTCGTTCGAGGTCCGGTGAAGCGGGCCCGCCCGGTCAGCCGCTGAGCGCGTCACCGGCCTTTCGCAAGGCGGTGGCGGTGCGCGGCGGGATGCTGGACGTGTCGAACGCGTACGTGATCACCGCGGTGGCGATCGCGTCCGCGTTCGTGTCCAGGGCGAACGTGTTGACGTTGCCGATCAGCGGGTACTGCGCGCGCAACTGCTTGTACAGCGCCGCGTCGCCGCCCTTGCCCTCGACGCGGAACAGGTCGTCGCACGGGTCGTGGTAGCAGGGGTCGTAGGCGGCGCCGGCGACCCCGCCGTACCGGGCGACGTCGTCGGCGGTCTTGACGCCCTCCGCGCCGGTGAACAGGCCGCCGGCTGGGATGCCGACGCCGATGAACGGCCCGTAGTCGGAGCGGCCGGTGAAGTCGGCCGGGCTGGTCGCCTGGCGCCGGCCGGCGAAGAACGCCTCGAACAGCTGCTCGATCTGCGCCGATCCGGCCGGGCCGGGGCCGGCGCCGGACGCGGCCGAGTCGTCGCCGTCGTAGACGCCGAACATG
This sequence comes from Dactylosporangium sp. NPDC005572, assembly GCF_040605515.1. Classification (NCBI taxonomy): domain Bacteria; kingdom Bacillati; phylum Actinomycetota; class Actinomycetes; order Micromonosporales; family Micromonosporaceae; genus Dactylosporangium; species Dactylosporangium sp. NPDC005572. Next base: position 4,322 of record NZ_JBEXCY010000097.1, read on the forward strand.
TAGTTGGGCGAGGCGACCATGTCGAAGTTGAGGTACAGGGTGATCGCGGCCTGCTGCTCGGGCGTGAGGCTGCCGACGTAGAAGGTGGAGCCGACGAGGCTCGCCTCCTCGGCGCCCCACCAGGCGAACCGCAGCTTGTTCTTCGGCTTGGCCTTCGCCGCCTGGAGGGCGACCTCGAGCAGTGCGGCGCTGCCGCTGCCGTTGTCGTTGATCCCGTTGCCCTCCGGTACCGAGTCCAGGTGCGCGCCGGCCATGACCACGTGGTCGGCCCGGCCGCCCTTCGACTCGGCGACGACGTTCTCGGTGGTGCGGATCTCGGCGACCGTCTCGGCCGTCAGGCGCACGGTGAGGCCGGCCGCGGCGGCGAACGCCTCGCCCGTGGCGTACGAGACCCCGATGGCCGGGATGCCGACCGGCGTGCCGAGCGTGCCGAGCAGCAGGTCGTAACGGTCGGGGTTGGCGACCGGGTCGCCGTTGCCCTGGTTCATGATGATCGCGCCGACGGCGCCGGCCGCCTCCGCGTTGGCGGCCTTGGTGCCGAACGGGCACCCGCCGCGCTGCATGAGCGCGACCTTGCCCACGACGGCGGCGGTGAAGTCGGCCGCCTCGCAGCCCGACGTGACCGTCGTGCGGGGGGCGGCGAGGTTGAGGTCGACCGGCACGACCGCGGCGGTGACGTCGCCGGAGCCGGAGCAGGTCATGAGGTCGTAGTCGGTGCCCTCGGCGTACGTCGCGGGCACCGGCGCGGTCTGGGCGAACGACGAGGACGTCTCGTCGCAGAAGTTGAACTCGAACGGCTGGCGGGTGACCTGGTAGCCGGCGTGCTTGAGCAGCGTCGCCACGTAGTCGGCGCTGCGCTGGTGGCCGGGCTGCCCGGAGGCCCGGTTGCCGCCGTTGAGGTCGCCGATGAGCTGCAACGCGAGGAGGTGGCGCAGGACCCCGGGCAGGGTCACGGCCTTGGTCAGCTGCTTTGGGGTCATGCTGCCGGGCGCGGCGTTCGCCGGTGCCGCCAGGACGGCCGAGGCCACCAGGACGGCGGCGGTGGCCGCGCCGAGGAGTCTGCGGTACAAGTCGTGCTCCCCTCTGTGGTCGGACGGGATTGCTGGCACTCTAGGCCGAACAGGAAGATCGACGGAAGTCGTTCTGCAAGGATGGTCGGGTGAGTGAGCGGGAGCGGGACGGCTACGTCCTGAGCAGCGATCCGGCCGTCGTCGACCTGGACACCGTGCACCGGTGGCTGTCCGGGGACTCCTACTGGGCGGCCGGGCGGGCCCGGGACGTGGTGGCGCGGTCGATCGCCGGGTCGCTGCCCTACAGCGTCCGCCGCGACGACGCGCAGGTCGGCTTCGCCCGCGCGGTCACCGACCACGCCACGTTCGCCTGGATCTGCGACGTGTACGTCGACCCGGCGCACCGCGGCCGGGGCCTGGGCGGCTGGCTGGTCGACGCGATCGTCGCGGACCTCTCGGCGCAGGGCCTGCAGCGGTTCCTGCTCGCCACCCGCGACGCGCACGAGGTGTACCGCCGGTCCGGCTTCGAGCCGGTCGCCGGCCCGCAGCGGTTCATGGAGATCGACCGCCGCCCGACCCGGGCCGCGATCATCGCGCACCTGGAGGCCGGCTCCCGATAGGCTGCCCGGCATGGCGGGCAGGCCGGACCTCGGGCCGGTGCAGGAGACCATGCTCATCACGCTGCACGCGCGGGCGCTCACCGGCGACCCCGACGCGGCCCGGCTGGTCGGCGAGCTCGACTACGACTTCGGCGCGTTCGCCGCGCACGGCCGGCTCACCACCGTGTTCCACGTCCTGCGCTCCACCGTGTTCGACCGGTGGACGGCCGCGTTCCTCGCCGAGCATCCACAGGGGACGGTCGTCGAGCTCGGCGCCGGGCTGAGCACCCGCGACCGGCGGCTCGACAACGGCACCGCCCGCTGGGTGTTCGTCGACCTGCCGGACGCCGCCGCGCTGCGTGCCCGGCTGCTGCCCGACGGGGAGCGCCGGCACACCGTCACCGGCTCAGTCACCGGCGACGCGTGGGCCGGCGTGGTCGATGCCTTGCCTGGGCCGTTCCTGTTCCTCGCCGAGGGCGTCCTCGTCTACCTGCAGCCCGGCGAGGCGCGGCAGGCCGTCACGGTGGTCGGCGAGCGGTTCCCGGGCGCCCGGCTGGCCCTGGACACGTACGGGACGTGGGTCGTGCGCCGCCGCGGCGGGCGCAGCGGGCCGCTCGGCGCCACCGCCGCCGCGCTGCGCTGGGCCTGCGACGACCCGCGGGAGCTGGAGACCTGGGGCGCCGGGCTGCGGCTCGCCGAGACGACCCGGCTCACCGCCGTGCGCGGCACCGGCCTGCCCGCCGCCACCCGGGCCGCGCTGCGGGTGCTCGACGCCGCCGTGCCGCGCCGGATGACGAACACGTCCGTGAGCCTCTACCTGTAACCATCCCGCCCGGCGCGACACAAGGACGGGTATGAGCGACGTCGACGAACGCGGCGCCGAGTGGTTCCGGGGCGTCTACGCCCGGCACTACCCGGACGTCGTGCGCTACGGGGTGCGGCGCACCGATGCCCTGGCCGCCGCCGAGGAGCTGGCCCAGGAGGTGTTCCTGGTGGCCTGGCGGCGGCGGTGGGAGGTCCCCGACCGGACCCTGCCCTGGCTGTACGGGGTGGCTCGCCGGCTGCTGGCGAACCGCCGCCGGGGGATGGGGCCGCCGACGGTACCGCTGCCGGACACCGCGGGCGCGGACCCGCACGAGCCGGTGGCCGCGCTGCTCGACGTGCGGGCCGCGCTCGGCCGGCTCTCCGACGACGACCAGGAGATCCTGCGGCTCGTCGCCTGGGAGCAGCTCACCGCCGGGGAGGCCGCGGTCGTCCTCGGCTGCGGGGCGACCGCCGCGAAGGTCCGGCTGCACCGGGCCCGGCGGCGGCTCGCCGCGCTGCTGGCCGACCGGCCGGAGCCGGTATCGCTGCGGGTGGCAGGAGGGACACGATGAGCGACGCCATGGAGCTGCTGCGCCGGGCCGACCCGGCGGCCGGGGTGCCGGTCGGTCCGGGCGATGCCGACGAGGTACTGCGGCGGGCCGCGCACGACGTCACGACGTACGAGGTCGACCCGCTGCGGCCCGCGCGCCGCCGGGCCGTGCTGCTGGCCGCCGCCGGGGCGGCGACGGTGCTGGTCGCCGCCGGGGTCGGGGTGGCCGCGCTGCGCGGCTCCGACGCGGCTCCGGTGACTCCGCAGGCCCCGTCCACCGGCCCGTCCACCGGCCCGTCGACTGGCGACTGCCTGAGCGACCTGGCCGGGCGCATCGAGCCGGCGCCCTACGACGGGCGGGGCGGCCGGTTCGAGTACATCCGGATCGACGCGGGTGGCGGCTGGACGGTCGACACGGGCAAGGGCGGCTTCGCGCGGGCGACCTGGCGGGCCGACGTGCGGCATTGGTTCGCCGACGACGGCTCGGGCGTGATCGACACCACGCTGGGCCCGGTCACGTATGCCGATCGGGCGTCCGAGGAGTACTTCGCCGCCCGCCCGGCGATGCTGAACCGGGAACCGCGGACGACGTTCCGGCCGGGCGAGTTCGTTCGCCGGCCGCTGCCGGCGGCCGATCCGGCGGCGATGGGAGAGCTGCTGTCCGATGGGTGGGAGAACGGTCCGTCCCAGGCGCTCGTCAACGTCACCAACCTCAACCGGCACCAGCTCATCGACACCGCGCACCGGGCCGCGGTGCTGCGGTTCCTCGCCCGACTCGACGGGGTGGCCTGCGCCGGCGAGGAGACCACGCCCGAGGGCCGCACCGGGATCCGGGTCACCGCCCCCCGGGGCCGGGGACCGCACCCGTCCCCCGGTGATCAGGGCGCCGAGGCGCTGCTGTTCGACACCCGCACCGGCGAGCTGCTGGCGGGCAACGGCAACGGCGTCACCTGGGACACCCGGTTCGTCGAGCGCGGCTACACCGACACCGCCGGCTGAGCCTCAGGACCTGATCGACATGACCGCGCTCGCGGCCTGGCCCTCGCCGAAGTGCCAGGCCGCGAGCACCTCGTGGCCCGGCAGGTCGGCGGCCGGGCGCAGGTCGCCGCTCGGGTCGGTGCCGGCGAACCAGGCGCCGTCGGAGCGGGCCCAGTGCGGCGTCAGGCACAGCGTCATCAGGTGCTCGCGCAGCGCGGCGTCGCCGACCCCGGACAGGGCCTCGGCCCAGCGCGGCTCGACCACGGCCCGGCGGGGCAGCGGGACGAGGCCCTCGGGGGCGCTCATCGTCCAGGTCGCGGCCTTCATCGCGTCGAGCAGGGTCCCGTCGGTGACGACCCGGTGGACGACCGGCAGGTACCCGGCCGCGGCGAGCTCGGCCGGGTCGGCGTCGGCGCCGAGCACCGGGCCGCCGTCGAGCCGGAACAGGCTGCGGGCGTGGTCGAAGCGCCACCGCTCCAGCGACAGCAGCGCGTCGCCGCCGTCGGCCTCGGCGGCCGGCGCGGGCGGGACCGGGCCGAAGTCGGCCTCCTCGGGGTCGAACTCGTCGGAGGACATGTCGTCCCAGTGGTACAGGGCGTACGTCGCCGCCGGGTCGAACGTGTCGAGGGGCCGGCCGAGCAGGACGCCGAACGCATCGGTGAGGTTCACGCCGGCACCCTACCGGCGCAGCTGCGCCGACAGGTCGAGCGCCGCGCGGACCGGGTCGCCGCCCCAGCGGCTCGGGAACGCGTCGTGCAGCGCCCAGCCGGCCCGCAGCAGGGCGCGCTGGCGCTCGATGTGCGCGGCGTTGCCGTCGGGGTGCGGGCCGCAGATCAGCCCGGTCCCGTCGGCGACGACGTCGATCGTCCAGGCGCCGACCGCGTACCCGGTGCGCACGTCGTGCCCGGCCGCCGCGAGCTCGGTGGCCATGCGCCGCACAAACGGTACAACTGCCGCATCCGGATCGTCGTGGGAGCCGCGGGGGCCCTCCGCGTGGGCCAGGTAGTCCGCGACCAGGCCGGTGCCCCCGGTCAGTGACGTGACCACGACGAGCCGCTCCCGGGCGCGGGTGACCATGACGTTGAACAGGTTGGGCTCGGCGGCGAAGCGCTGCCGGGCGGGGGAGTCGCCGTCGACGAGGCCGAGCGACACGATGACCGTGGCGGCCTCGCTGCCCTGGAACGCGTGGACCGTGCCGGTACGCAGCCCGAGCCGCTCGATCTCCTCCACCGGCAGCGCCTTGAGCAGGGCCGCCTCGATCGCGTCGGCCTGCGCGCGGAACGGCGTGACGACCCCGATGCCCGTCCGGTCGGCCAGCTGCGCGATCGCGGCCAGGATCGCCTCGACCTCGCGGTGGTTGACGCCGTCCGTGACCTCCGCGTCCGGCACGTGCACGACGTCGATGGCGTCGAGGCGCTCGGTGCGCGGGTGGCGGGTCATGAGGTGCAGCCGGCCCTGGTAGAACCGGCGGGCGGAGAAGTCGATGAGGTGCGGCGCGCAGCGGTAGTGCTCGTCGAGCCAGGTGGCGGGGGAGGCGCCGACCGCCACGTCGTACGCGCTGGAGCGGCGCACGTCGACCCGCTCGCTGAGGCCGTGCCGCGCCAGGGTCGCGGCCACGTCCACGTCGGCGACGAAGCTGACGAACCGCAGCTGGCTGGGGTCGCCGGCGACGAGGGCGCGGCGGGCGCGGGCCAGCACCGGGGCGGCCCGCAGCTGGTCGATGTGCGCGGCCTCGTCGAGGATGACCAGGTCGAACAGGCCGGGCGTGGGTGGGAGCAGGTCCTCGACGTCGGTGACGGTGCCGATCCACAGCGGCAGCGCCTCGACGAGGGCCGGGCCGTCGAGGGCGGCGAGGGCCTCCCGGCGGCCGTTGCGGCCCGTGCGGAGTGCGGCCGCGAGGGCGGCGGTACTGCGGCGGGCGTCGCCGCCCCAGCGCCTGCCGCTGGTGGCGCTGTGGCGCATGGCGGTGCCGACGGCGTCGGCCAGCCTGCGGTCGGCCTCGTCGAGGGCGTCCCAGGCCGCTTCGAGATCGGTGCCGCCGTTGACGGCCAGGGTGGCGGCCGCCCGGTCGGCCTTTCGCGCTTCGAGGAGCCGGGGGAGCCGGTCTTCGTCGACGCCGGTGAGGCGCCGGAGCCGCCACTTGCGGGCGAATCGGATTTTTCGAATTTTGTCAGGATTAAAGTCTTTGGCGAAGACCTTCGGGGCCTCGGCGCGGAGCCCGGCCAGCAGGGGCTCCCAGGTGCGCATCGTGGCGGCGGCCCGCTCCAGGTCGAGGGCGGCGCCGATGCCGGCGGCGATCGCGTCGACGGCCTGCCGGGCGGTCTCGACGGCGGCCTCGTCGGCGCGCAGCTGCTGGCCGGTGACGCCGGTCGGCAGGCCGGCGGTGAGCGTGGCCAGGATCCGGCCGCGGTGCTCGGTGTTGCCGAACAGGACCGGCTCCGGCCCGGGGTACCGCGCGAGGAGCTCGCCGAGCACCTCGGCCGCGTGCGCCGACTGGGTGGCCACGAGCACCGACCCGCCCCGGTGGACGGTGTCGAGCGCGGCCGCCACGACGGCGTGGCTCTTGCCGTTGCCGGGCGGCCCGGAGACGACCACGACCGGCTCGTGCCGGGTGCGGCGGACGACCTCGCGCTGGGCCCGGTTGAGCGGCAGCGGCGACACGACCGCCTCGTCGTGCTCGCCCGCCGCGGTGCCGGCACCGTAGACGGCCGCGAGCGCGGTCCGCTCCAGCCCGGCCCGGGCCGACCAGGCGCGCAGCGTGTCCCGCAGCCCGGCGGACGACACGTCCCGGGCCACGTACAGCGCGGCGACCGCCTGCCCCACCAGCTCGTCCGTGGGCAGGGTGGCCAGGGGCACGCTGTGGTCGGCGAGCCGGTCGGGCTTGAACCCGGCGGCCTCGGCGGCGGTGGCGACCCATGCCGTGGTGCCGATGCTGCCGAGCCACGCCGCCGTCCCGAGCCCGGGTGCCGCTTCGAGGGTTCGGGCGCGCTCACGGTCGGTGAGCAGTGGGGTGAGCTCGAGGTCGCCGGCGGGGACGATCTTGTACCCTCGGCCGGAGCGCTCCAGCCGGACCGGCTCGGCCACGAGGGGCACCCGCAGCTTCTTCACGGCCCCGTCGACGTCGGCGACGCCGAGCAGCCAGGCCCACCCCCGCCGCAGGATCCGCTCGTCGCGGTGCAGCACGTCGAGCGCCGCGAGCCGGTCGGCGGCCCGGTTGCGCGGGGCGCGGTCCGGGTCGCGGAGGAAGAGGATCGGCTGGTCGCCCTTGGCGACGTCGAGCGTCCGCTCCCGCCCCGCGGGCGCGAGGTCGGCGAGCGCGGCCAGCACCCTGCTCGGTTCCATAGACGCCCGATTCTGTCACCGCCCCGCGAGCCCCCGCCGCCCGCCGGTCCGCGGCACCGGTCTACGGCGGTTTGGTGGTTGCCCCTGGCGTCCGGATTGCGACGGTCGACTGCGTTTCCCCCGGTCGAGCGCCATCGGCCGGGCGTCCGCCGGACCGTGGCGCTGGTGCGTGGAGTTGATCGTGGAAGTTTGTGGTTGCCCTGGCGACCGGAAGTTCCACGATCAACTGCGCTCCCCTCGGTCGAGCGCCTTCGGCCGTGTCGTCGCCTGTGCGCGCCGCGAGCGCCCGCTGCCCGCTCGCCTGCCAGCCGCACCTACTGCCCGCTCGCCTGGCGGCTGTGTCGCTCGGTTGCTGATGCATCAGAATTGATACATCAAGTCTGATGCATCGCGCTTGATGTATCAAAAGCGATGCATCAAAGGTGATGTATCAGAAGTGATGTATCAGGAGTGATGCGTCGTGCGGTGCGGTGGGGGTGGTGGTTGCCGTGGTGGGTGCCAGGTGGGGGAGGGGATCTTGGATGTTCCGGTGACCCGTGACCGGCCGTCTGGTCCCGATCATGGAGGAAAGCCCCGTGACCTCGGGAATCGGAGCCAACTGGGAGCGTGACTTTGACGGTTCTGTTACGTGCGGGCACCTCAAGTGTCCTTGACACGCCCGGCGGCCGTAGCCAAGATGTAAAAACCAAGCGCTTGTTAGGTTTTGAACATCCCGGCGGCTCGGCCGCGATCTCCCTGAAGGCTTACGTTTCGTAACATTCCGTGACAGGGGTACACATGGGCGTTTTATCGACGAGTCGCATCGTCGGCTGCCTTGCACTGGCCGCGCTCGCGATCAGCGCATGTGGCAACAAGGCGGACGACGAGAAGCCGACCAACGGCTCGGCAACCGGCGCACCGATCATCATCGGGCTCGACGAGGACAGCACCGGCTCCGGTGCCTCCTACTCCACCATCGCCGGCAAGACGATCCGCCTCGCCGTGCAGGACATCAACGACAAGGGCGGCGTCATGGGCCGGCCCCTCCAGCTCGTCGTCGAGAACGACGAGTCCGACCCGACCAAGGTTCCCGCCGTCCTGCAGAAGCTCGCCGGCCAGGGCGCCAAGGTCCTGCTGCTGCAGAGCGGGTCGGCGGCGATCCTGCAGGCCAAGGCCACGCTGACGCAGCTCGGGCTGCCCGCCATCGCGCCCACCGGCGTGACCGCGACCCTCGTGGCACCGCCCGACCACGAACTGATCTACATGCTCGCGAACACGACCACCGACTGGGCCGAGGTGTACTGCGGGGCTTTCAAGGCCGCCAACATCACCAAGCTCGGCGTCCTCACCGACGACACCACCACGATCGCCGCGCTGGACAAGGCCCTGTTCGCCGCCATGAACTGCGTGCAGATCGTCGCCACCGAGAAGGGCGCGGCCAACGCCAGCGACCTGTCCGCGCAGGTCGCCCGCCTCAAGAACGCCAAGCCCGACGCGGTGCTGGTGACGAGCGTCGGCGGCGCGTTCGAGGTCCTGGCGCAGAACACGCTCGGCGCGCAGATGGCCGGCACCAAGCGGTTCTCGCTCGCCTCCATCGGCAACCAGCCGTCCAGCTGGAAGCTCGCCTCCCCGGGCGCGCTCGAAGGCCTGATCTTCATGGGCTCGATCAACTCCGAGAACCCGCGCACGCAGGAACTGGTCAAGCTGCTGCAGGCCAAGAACGGCAAGGACTACGACATCACCGCCTACGACGCGCAGGCGTGGGACGCGGTCCACCTGCTCAAGCAGGCCATCGAGAAGGCCGGCGGGCCCGACGACCCGAAGAAGCTCAACGAGGCCATCCAGAGCATCAAGGGCTACCCTGCGACGTTCGGCCAGTCGAACTTCACGCTCAGCTTCAGCGCCGACAAGCACCTCGGCGCGGACGGGCCCTGCGGCCTGTCGCTCGTCGAGTTCGGCAAGGACAACAAGCCGAAGGGCCCCTGGGCCACCTACCAGCCGCCCTGCAAGAAGTAGGAGTACCGAGAGATGGGCCAGTTGCAGCTGTGGTTGTCCGCACTCGAGATGGGGTGTTTCTTCGGCCTGCTCGCGCTGGCCTATTACCTGGTCCTCGTCGGCGCCGGCTTCTTCAACTTCGCGATCGGCCCGTACGCCATGGTCGGCGGCCTGTGCACGTCATACCTCGTGCTCTACGAGGAGATGAACGTCTGGGCCGCCGCCGCGGTGGCGATCGCCGCGTCGGCCGGCCTGGCCGTGGTCACGGAGCTGGCGGTGGTCCGGCCGGTCCAGCGCCGCTCCGGCGGCGGTGAGCTACCGGCGCTCGTCGCGGTCGCGGCCGTCCTGTTCACCATCCAGCAGCTCGGCGGGTACCTCTTCGGCTACACCACCCTGCCGGGCCAGAACCTGCTCACGTTCGACCCGGTGCCGGTCGGCGACATCGTCGTCCAGCCGGCCACGGTCCTGCTCCTCTGCTTCACCGTCGTCGCGTTCGCCGGGCTGGCAGCCTGGATCCGGTTCACCCGGACCGGCCGCCTCCTGCGGGCCGTCGGCGACAGCACCCACGCCGCCGGGCTGCTCGGCCTGCCGGTCAACCGGGTGCGGCTGATCGCATTCATCGTGTCGGGCCTGCTGGCCGGGATCACCGGCCTGCTGTTCGCGCCGAAGGCCGGGGTGAGCTCGCTGTCGGGGCTCAGCTGGGCGCTGTCGGGCTTCCTGGCGATGGTCGTCGGCGGTACCGGGTCCGTCTGGGCCCCGCTCGTCGGCGGGCTGCTGCTCGGGGCGGTCGAGGTGTTCGTGCCGTACTACTTCGGCGGCCAGTCCCACGTCTACGGGCTGCTCTTCGTGGCCCTGATCTTCTTCGCCTTCAAGCCGAGCGGTCTCTTCGTCAGGAGGGTCAGGGCATGAACCGGATACGGGGCTCGCTGGGCCTCCTGCTCGGCGTCGCCGGTGGTGCGCTGCTGCTGACCTGGGTCGGCACGGACGGGTACAAGCAGACCCTGATCACCACCACCGCGACCTACGCGCTCATCGCGCTCGGCATGTACGTGCCGTACCTGATGGCCGGGTCGCTGTCGATGGCCTACGGCGCGTACGCCGGCATCGGCGGCTACGCCGTCGGGCTCATCTCGGCCAAGACCGGGCTGCCGCTCGTCGCCGCCTGGATCGTCGGGCCGATCGTCGCCGCCGTCGTGGCCGTGCTGCTCGGCCTGGCCACCCGGCGGCTGTCCGGGTTCTTCCTGGCCGCGGTCACGCTGCTGTTCGGCATGGCGTTCACGGCGCTGCTCGTCGACGCCGAGTCGCTGTCCGGCGGCTCCGGCGGCCTCGGCTCGCTGCGCAAGCTCAACCTCTTCGGCTGGCAGCCGTCGCACTACCAGGTCGTCGTCGGCTCGGTCGTCGTCGTGTGCGTCATCGCGTTCCTGCTCGACCGGCTGCGCATGTCGCCGTGGGGCGTCATCGTGCGGACCATGCGCGACGCGCCCCGCGCCGTCGAGGCGGCCGGGGTGCGGGTGCCGGTGATGAACCTCGTCGCACTCGCCGTCGGCGCGGCCATCGCGGCCGTCGGCGGCGGGCTGTTCACCTACTCGGCGGGCAGCGTCACCCCCGACACCTTCACGCTCAACCTGGTCTTCCTGGCCATCTTCATGCCGCTCATCGGCGGCTCGGCCACGCCGTGGGGCGCGGTGCTCGGCGCCGTGATCGCCGTGCAGCTCACGCTGAACTTCCCGGCGGTCGAAACCAGTGGCACGCTGATCCTCGCGCTCGGCGTGCTGGTCATCCTGCTGGTCGCGCCGCAGGGCGTGATCGGTTACGCGAGCAGGCTCGTGCGACTCGTTGGAGGACGGCGTGGCTGAGACACTGCTGGTCGGATCGGGGCTCACCAAGCGGTACGGCGGGGTCACCGCGCTGGAGGACGTCTCGTTCACCCTGGAGGCCGGCGAGATCCTCGGCCTCGTCGGGCCGAACGGCGCCGGCAAGACCACCCTGGTCGACCTCATCTCCGGGGCCCAGCCGGCCACGGAGGGCAGCCTGACCCTGCGCGGCCAGCGCCTCGCCGGGCCGGCCGCCAAGCGGGCCAAAGCCGGCCTGGCCCGCACGTTCCAGTACCCGCAGCTGGCCCTGGAGCTCACCGTCGCCGAGAACCTGCTGCTCGGCCGGATCGCCCGGCGGCACGGCACGATCTGGCAGATGGTCTCCGGCGCGTTCCGCGGGGCGCTTCGCCCGTACACCGCCGCCGACGGCGCGGCGGTCGAGCGGCTCGCCGGCGAGCTCGGCATCGACCGGCTCGACCGGCCGGCGGGCGACCTGTCCCTCGGCGAGCAGCGCCTCGTCGAGGTCGGCCGGGCACTCGGGCAGGACCCGCTCGTCCTGCTGCTCGACGAGCCGTTCGCCGGGTCCGACGCCGCTGGCGTGGCCGGCATCTCCGAGGTGGTCCGCACCGTCCAGCGGCGCGGCCACGCGGTCATCCTGGTCGACCACAACGTCGACCTGGTGGCGGGGCTCGTCGACCGGATCCTGCTGCTGGACCGCGGCCGGGCGGTGTTCGACGGCAACCCGCGGGAGTGCCTCGACAGCCCGCAGATGCAGCAGGTGTACTTCGGGGTCGCCGAGACGGACGAAGATGTGGAGGACGTCGAGCATGTCTCATGAGCTGCGCCTCGAGGGCCTGCGCGTGCGCTACGGCCACGCCAGCGCCGTCACCGGCCTCGACCTCGTCGCCCCCGGCGGCGTCGTGACGGCCCTGGTCGGCCCGAACGGCGCCGGCAAGAGCAGCGCGCTGCTCGCGGCCTACGGCTCGGTGCCGTCGACCGGCCGGGTCCTGCTCGACGGCGAGGACGTCAGCCGCCTCAAGCCGGCCGCCCGGGCCAGGGCCGGGATCGCCGTGGTACCACAGGGAAGGCAGCTCTTCCCCAAGCTCAACGTGGCCGACAACCTGCAGGTCATGGCCGAGCTGATGCGCCTGCCGCGCTCGGCGGTCGACACCGCGATCGACCGCTTCCCGATTCTGCGCACGCGCCTGAAGAGCCTGGTGGGCGTGCTGTCCGGCGGCGAGCAGCAGATGCTCGTCGTCTCCCGCGCCCTCATGGGCTCACCGCGGGTGCTGCTGCTGGACGAGATGATGACCGGCCTGGCCCCGCTCGTGGTCCAGGAGCTGCTGCGCACCGTCACCGGCCTGGCCAAGGAGGGCGTCGCGGTGCTGATGGCCGAGCCGGCCCTCGGCGCCGTGCGCGGCGCGGTCAGCCGCGGCTACGTGCTGGTCCGCGGCGAGGTGGTGGCCCAGACCGAGGACGGCGGCCGCGCGCTCGACGACCTCTACCAGGGCCGGATGGGCGTGCTCAGGACCGCGGCCCACTGACCGCGGCGACCAGCCGCTGGTACCCGGCGGGCGTGCCGATCGCGGCCCGCTCCGCCGGGTCGGCCAGGTAGTAGCCGACCGCGTCGGCGAGGAACCGGCCGTCCACCGCCGACAGGTTGGTCGCCAGCAACGCCACGCTCCGGCGGCGCACCACCAGGCCGCGCCGGCGGACCAGGTCCGGCCGGTCGAGGCCGACGAGCATGGGAATCCAGTTCGTCCCGCGCAGCGGGCCGCCGGCGACCGCCTCCCACGGCACGAACGTCTCGCCGAGCGCGCTGATGCTGCGCACCCCGCCCGGATGCAGTTCGATCCGGCCGCCGCCGCGGACGACCGAGGCGACGCACGCCGCCACCCAGCCGCAGCACAGGACACACATCGCCAGCGACATGAGCGCGACCGGGTTGATGCCGCCCGCGACGCGTACGGGAATGCTGAGCATCAGGAAGCCCAGCGCAGCCGCGCCGCCGGCGGCGGCCACCCCGTGGGCCGCAGGGGCGACGAACGCTCCGCCGGCGTTCTCCAGCCGGGCCGGTCGCCGCCAGCCGAGGCTGAGCCACAGGTAGATCGGGGTGGCGGCGAACATGATGGCGAACGGGGCGACGGTCATCGCGATCACGCCGAGGCTCACGAGCAGCGGGACGGGGCCGGTGGACGTCAGGATCCAGTCGCGGCGGCCGGGGTCGGAGCGCAGCGCGACTGCTCCGGCGTACAGCAGCAGGAACCCGGCCACGTAACCGATCGCGATGAGGGTGGTACGGCGCGTCGATGTCACGCCGTCATGATCTCAGGCCGTCTCAAGAGCGCGGGCCGCCGATCGCGGCCAGCAGGCGTTCGTAGCCGGCGGGGGTGCCGATCGCCGCGCGCTCCTCCGGGTGCCACAGGTAGTAGTTGACCGCGTTGGCCAGGAAGCGGCGGTGGACCAGGGCCAGGTGTGCCGGCAGCCGCAGCCGGGCCGGGTCGCGCAGCGTCGCGCCGCGGCGGCCGACCAGGTCGGGCCGGGCGATGCCGAGGTCGACCTCGCCGAGGCGGGAGGCGCCCGGCAGCGGCCCGGCCGCGATCGCGTCCCACGGCACGAACGTGTCGCCGAGGGCGTCGACCCAGAAGAGGCCGTCCGGCCGCAGGACGATCCGGCCCGCGCCGCGCACGATCGCGGTGATCCAGACCGCGACGCCGACGACCGCGGCGCCGTACAGCGGCACATAGAGCAGTGTGATCGGGTTGATGCCGCCGGCGAGCCACTGCGGCACCCCGAGCAGGACGACCCCGGTGACCAGCCCGACCGCCGCCACGCCGACCACGTAGGCGGCCGGGGCGACAAACCCCTCCCCGGCGGTCTCCAGCGCGCTCGGGCGGTCCCAGCCCAGCAGCAGCCACAGCTGCAGGACCGACGACGCCAGGACCACCGCGGACGGCGCCAGGACGGTGCCCAGCACGTGCGTGTCCCACGGCCAGCGCGGGCGCAGCCCCAGCTCGCCGGTAGCGACCCAGAGCAGCAGGACGCCGACCGCGGCGCCGATGACGATGAGGGCCGTGCGCCGCGTCAACATCACGCGGCCATGGTCTCAGGCGGTGTAGCCGCCGTCCACGTCGAGCTTCTGGCCGGTGATGAACCGGGCCCGGTCGCTGGCCAGGAAGCAGACCGCCTCGGCGATGTCCTCGGCGGTGCCGAACGTGCGCAGCGGGATGTTGGCCCGGGCCACCTCCAGGGCCCGCTCGTCGAGGTCGCCGCCGGCGATGAGCCGCTCGGCCATGCCGTCGGTGAGCATGCCGGGGCCGACGCAGTTGGCCCGCACGCCGTAGCGGCCCTCCTCGGCGGCGATGCCGCGCACCAGCGCCTCGACCGCGCCCTTCGGGCCGGACGACAGCCCGTCGCGGACCGGGTGGCGGCGGGTCGCGGCCGTGGTCACCGCGACGATGCTGCCCTGGGTGCCGCGCAGCGCCGGCAGCGCGGCCGACACGACGTTGAAGAACCCGGACACGTCCTGCACCAGCTGCTCGCGGAACCGGTCCGGGGTGACCCGGCTCAGGTGCACCATCGGGACGTGGGGCCCGGCGGCGTGCACCAGGGTGTGCAGCGGCCCGGCCGCCTCGACGAGCGCGGCGCAGGCGGCCGGGTCGGCGAGGTCGGCCCGGACAGTGCTGATCGCGTGCCCGCCGAGCTCGGCGGCGAGCGCCTCGGCGGCGGCCTTCGAGGAGCGGTAGGCGAGGACGACCGAGCTGCCGCGGGCGGCGAGCAGCCGGGCGACGGCGGCGCCGATGCCGCCGGTGGCTCCCGTGACGAGGGCGGCGCCGCGGCGGTAGGCGAAGTCGGGGGCGGTCATGGCGGGTACTCTACCAAGCAAGCGTTTGGTAGAGTCCAGCCCGTGGAGCTGAAACTCGGCGTCATGGCGGCCCTCTCGGGCGCCGGCGCGGCGGACCCGGCCACGACCGCGCGGTTCGTGAGCCTCCTCGAAGAGCTCGGCTGCGAGTCGGTGTGGGCGGTCGAGCACGTCGTCATGCCCGGCGACTACGCGTCGCGCTACCCCTACGACCCGGCCGGACGGATGGGCCTCGCCGCCACCGACGACGTCCCCGACCCGCTGCACTGGCTCACCTTCGCCGCCGCGCACACGCAGACCCTGCGCCTCGGCACCGCCATGCTGATCCTGCCCGAGCACCAGCCGGCGACCCTGGCCAAGCGCCTCGCCACGCTCGACGTGCTCAGCGGCGGGCGGCTGCTCGCCGGCATCGGCGTGGGCTGGCTGCGCGAGGAGTACGACGCCCTCGGGGTGCCGTTCGAGCACCGCGGCGCCCGCGCCGACGAGTACCTCGAGGCGATGCGCGCGCTGTGGACCGGCGACGCGGCCACCTACCACGGGCGGTACGTCACCTTCGACAACGTCCACAGCCGGCCCCGGCCCGTCCGCGGCACCGTCCCGATCGTCGTCGGCGGGCACAGCGTCGCCTCGGTGCGCCGCGCCGCGCGGTACGGTGCCGGGTGGTACCCGCTCGGCGTCCGCGGCGACGAGTTCGCGGGCCTGCTCGACCGGCTGCGCGCCGAGTGCGAGACCCTGGGCCGTGACCCGGCGGAGGTCGAGGTCACCATGCGCGCCCCCGGCAACCGGGCCGAGCTGGAGACGCTGCGCTCCCTCGGCGTCGGGCGGGTGGTGATCCGGGCCGACCCGCGGGATCCGGTCGACGTCCGGGACAAGATCCGGTGGTACCAGCGGGAGGTCCTGAAGGCATGAGAACGGTCATCGTCACCGGCGCGGGGCAGGGCCTCGGCCGCGCCCACGCGCACGCGTTCGCCGCGGCCGGGCACCGCCTGGTGCTCAACGACCTGTCGGCCGACGCCCTGGAGGCGGTCGCGAAGGAGCTGCCCGGCGACGTCGTCACCGCGCCCGGCGACATCGCCGACTGGGACTTCGCCGCCTCGCTCGTCGACCTGGCCGTCACCACGTTCGGGCGGCTCGACGCGCTCGTCAACAACGCCGGCCTCAACCGCGACCGGATGTTCACGAACGTCACCGAGGCCGAGTGGGACGACGCCGTGCGGGTCAACCTCAAGGGCCACGCGGCGCCGATGCGCCACGCCGCCGCCTACTGGAAGGCCCAGGCCAAGGCCGGCACGCCGGTCGCCGCCCGGGTCGTCAACACCACCTCGGGCGCCGGGCTGCTCGGCAGCGTGGGCCAGTCGAACTACAGCGCCGCCAAGGCCGGGGTCGCCGCGCTCACCCTGGTCGCCGCGGCGGAGCTGCAGCGGTACGACATCTGCGTGAACGCGATCGCGCCCAGCGCCCGGACCGCCATGACCGAGGTCGCCTTCGCCGACGCCATGCGCGCTCCCGAGTCGGGCTTCGACGCGATGGCGCCGGAGAACGTCTCGCCGCTCGTCGTGTGGCTGGCGAGCGAGGAGGCCGGCGACGTGACCGGGCGGGTCTTCGAGGTCGCCGGCGGCCAGGTGAGCCTGGCCGACGGCTGGCGGCACGGCCCGTCCGCCGACGCGGGCCGCCGCTGGGAGCCGGCCGAGCTCGGGCCGGTCGTGCGCGCGCTGATCGCCGGCGCCCCCGCCCCGGAGGCCGTCTATGGAGGATGAGTTCCGGCAGCGGGTCCGCGACTGGATGGCGGCCCACCTCACCGGCGAGTTCGCGGCCCTCGCCGGCACCGGCGGGCCCGGCCGCGAGCACGAGCACGTCGAGCTGCGGGCCCGCTGGGAACGGGTCCTCGGCGAGGCCGGCTGGATCGGCCTCGGCTGGCCCGCGCCGCACGGCGGTGGCGCGAGCATCGCCGAGCAGGTCGCGTTCCACGAGGAGTACGCGCGGGCCGGCGGCCCCGGCCGGCTCAGCCACATCGGCGAGCACCTGCTCGCCCCGACGCTCGTGGCGCACGGCACCGACGCGCAGCGGCGCCGCTTCCTGCCGCCGATCGCCGCCGCGACCGAGCTGTGGTGCCAGGGGTACAGCGAGCCCGAGGCCGGCTCCGACCTGGCCAACGTCCAGACCCGGGCCGAGCTGGCCGGCGGCCGGTGGCACGTCACCGGCCAGAAGGTGTGGACGTCCCTCGCCCACGTCGCCGACTGGTGCTTCGTGCTCGCCCGCACCACGCCCGGCTCCACCCGCAAGGAAGGCCTGTCGTACCTGCTCGTCCCCATGGACCAGCCGGGCGTCACCGTCCGCCCGATCGTGCAGCTCACCGGCACCTCCGAGTTCAACGAGGTGTTCTTCGACGACGCCGTCACCGACGCCGACCTCGTCGTCGGCGCGCCCGGCGACGGCTGGCGGATCGCCACCAGCACCCTCGCCCACGAGCGCGGGGTGGCGACCCTCGGGCAGCAGATGCAGTTCGCCCGGGAGCTGGACGCGGTCGTCGAGCGGGCCCGGGCCACCGGCGCCTTCGCCGACCCGGTGGTCGCCGACCGGATCGCCGACGCCTGGGCCGGACTGCAGGGCCTGCGCCACCACGCGCTGCGGACACTGCGCAACGACGACCCGGACCCGGCCGCGGCCTCGGTCGCCAAGCTGCTGTGGGCCGGATGGCACCAGCGGCTCGGCGAGCTGGCGATGGCCGTCGAAGGGGCGGGAGCGACGCTGGTCGACGCCGCGCCGTACGACCTGACCGATGCGCAGCGGCTGTTCCTGTTCACCCGGGCCGACACGATCTACGGCGGCGCCGACGAGATCCAGCGCAACATCGTCGCCTCCCACGTCCTCGGGAGCCGCTGATGTCCGCCCCCTCGGAGCATGACGCGCTGCGCGAGTCCGTCCGTGCCTTCCTGGCCGACCCCGGCTACAGCTGGGCCCGGCTCACCGGCGAGCTGGGCCTCACCGCGCTCGTGGTCCCCGAGTCGCACGGCGGGTTCGGCGCCACCCTGGTCGAGGCCGGCATCGCCCTGGAGGAGGCGGGCGCGGCGCTGCTGTCGGCCCCGCTGCTGTCGACGGTGACCGCCGCGGCCGCCCTGGATCCGTCGGTACCGGCGGCGGCCGCGCTGCTGCCCGCCCTCGCCGAGGGCACCACGATCGCCACGCTCGCCCTCGGCGGGGACTGCGCCGTCGCCGGCGGCCGGCTCACCGGCACGGTCCCGCACGTCCTCGACGGCGACGCCGCCGACGTGTTCGTCGTCGCGGCCGGCGACGACCTCCACGCCGTCTCCGCCGCGGTCGCCGACGTCCGCGTCCACCCGACACTCGACCAGACCCGCGGCCAGGCGACGGTGGTGTTCGACGCCGCCCAGGCCTCGCTCGTCGCGCCCGGCGGTGCCGGGCACGCCCTGGACGTGCTGCACGCCGGCCTGGCCGCCGAGTCGCTCGGCGTGGCCCGGGCCGCCCTGGCGCTGGTCGTCGAGCACCTGCGCACCCGCCGCCAGTTCGGGGTGCCCCTGGCCACGTTCCAGGCGCTGCGGCACCGGGTCGCCGACCTGCACGTGCTCGTCGAACAGGCCACCTCCACGGTCTGGTACGCCCTGCAGGCGCCGGCTGCGGAGTTCGCGACCGCCGCGCCGCTGGCCAAGCTGACCGCCGGCGAGGCCGCGTGGACGGTCACCACCCAGGCCATCCAGCTGCTCGGCGGGATCGGCTTCACGTGGGAGCATCCGGCGCACCGGTACCTGAAGCGCGCCACCGCGAACCGCGTGCTCGCCCTCGACCCGGTCGCGCTGCGGCGCCGCCTGCTGGCCGCCGCGTACCCCGGATGACTGGCTGTTCCGGTGACGCTCGGTCAACGGTACGGCCGGGGTTGAACGTCGCCCGGCCCGGCCCGGACGGCCGGTTCCGGCGCGGATCAGGGACCGGTCCGCGTCCGATCGACCGGTGCGGTCCGCTACCGTGCGTGCCTACCGTCGGATGATGAACGCACAGCCCGTGGTGGTGCTGGCCGAGAACGACTACCGCTACGGCGCCGGCCCGCTGCGGCTGCGCATCGAGCGCATCGACCGCGCCGCGGAGTTCCACCTCGACGGGGAGGCCTGGGTGACCGTCCACGGCACCCGCCTGCGCGCCGACGGCACGGAGCTCGGCCCGGTCCGGGTCGTGGTCCGCGCGGCCCGCCTGCCCGCCCGGGGCCGCGGTGCGTGAGCACCGCTCAGGGGGTGCAGCGCTGAGCGAAGACGGCGCCGCCCGTCCACTCGGTCGGGAAGGTGGTGCGCACCGCCACCGCGTGGTCGCCGCCGGCGGCCCATACGATGCCGGTCGCGACGACGACGGCCGCGACCCCCGCACCGATCCACCGCGCCCGCCGTACCATGATCGGGAAGTCTAGAGCGGGATCACGTAGCTGATGAACCCGCGGTGCTCGGCCACCTGGTCGTAGAGCCGCCGCGCGGTGACGTTGTCGGCCCTGGTGTGCCAGTAGACCCGGTCGAGCCCCCGCCCCCGCGCCCAGTCCTCGACGGCGCTGATGAGCGCCCGCCCCACCCCACGCCCCCGCACGGCGGGGTCGGTGTAGAGGTCCTGGAGGTAGCACACGTCCCGCGAGCTGGTGCTGGCGTGGACGAGGAAGTGCACGATCCCGACGAGCTCCCCGCCGACCCGCGCCCCGAGGGCGTGCACCTTCTGCCCGTCCCGGAAGGCCTGCCACGCCTCGTCGAACCGTTCGGCGGGCCAGGTCCGCCCGTAGAACTCGTGGTACCCGGCGAAGAGCTCCTGCCAGACGGTCCGATCGCTCTCCCGCAACCCCGCAACCTCGATCACGCCGCCAAGGCTCCCACACACGTGATCCCTACTTTCCGGATGACACGTTCGGGGGTCAGCAGGGGGTGAAGCGCCTGGCGCGCTCCTGGATGCCGCCGTAGCTGAACCGGACAGCACGAAAAGCGGCTGAGTCCTGCCGCATCATCCGGGCGCATCGGGGCAGCGGCGGAGGGATCGACTGACAGGACGGTGCGACGATGGTGCTGCACAGGCGTCTTCCGCGACGGCCGCCGGAGGCCGCGGACGGCGGGAACCCGTTCGCGACGGTCGCCAACCCGGCGCTGGCCCGGCAGGTGAGCTCACCCCGCGACGCGCTGGCCGAGGACCCGGTGCCCGCCGACACCGCCTGGCAACTCGTGCACGACGAGCTGATGCTCGACGGCAACGCCCGGCTGAACCTCGCCACGTTCGTCACGACCTGGATGGAACCGCAGGCGACCCGCCTGATGGCAGAGTGCGTCGACAAGAATATGATCGACAAGGATGAGTACCCGCAGACCGCCGAGTTCGAACGGCGCTGTGTCAGTATCCTCGCCGACCTGTGGCACGCCCCGGATTCGGCCGACGTGATCGGCTGCTCGACCACCGGATCCAGTGAGGCGTGCATGCTGGCCGGTCTGGCCCTGAAGCGGCGCTGGGCGGCCCGGCACCCGGCTGACGAGGTCCGGCGGCCCAACCTGGTGATGGGGATCAATGTCCAGGTCTGCTGGGAGAAGTTCTGCAACTACTGGGAGGTCGAACCCCGCCTGGTGCCGATGGAGGGCGATCGGCTGCACCTGACCGCGCAGGAGGCGGCGGCGCACTGCGACGAGAACACCATCGGCGTGGTCGCGGTCCTCGGCTCGACGTTCGACGGCAGCTACGAGCCGGTCGCCGAGATCGCGGCGGCGCTCGATGCGCTGCAGCAGCGCACCGGTTGGGACATCCCGCTGCACGTCGACGGCGCCTCCGGGGCGATGATCGCGCCCTTCCTGGACCCGGACCTGGAGTGGGACTTCCGGCTCGACCGGGTCGTCTCCATCAACACCTCCGGGCACAAGTACGGCCTGGTGTATCCCGGCGTCGGCTGGGTGCTGTGGCGCGACCGCGACGCCCTGCCGGAGGACCTCGTCTTCAACGTCAACTACCTCGGCGGCAGCATGCCGACGTTCGCGTTGAACTTCTCCCGCCCGGGCGCAGAGGTCGTCGCCCAGTACTACACCTTCTTCCGCCTCGGCCGTGCCGGCTTCCGGGCCGCCCAGCAGGCGTCCCGCGACGTGGCGCTCCACCTTTCCGGCGGGATCGCCGCCACGGGCCGGTTCCGGCTGCTGAGTCACGGGGACGAGCTGCCGGTGTTCGCGTTCACCACGAACCCCGACGTCGGCGCGTTCAACGTGTTCGACGTCTCCCGTCGGCTCCGCGAGCGCGGCTGGCTGGTCCCGGCGTACACCTTCCCGGCCAACCGCACCGACCTCGCCGTCCTTCGGATCGTGGTCCGCAACGGCTTCACCCGTGACCTGGCCGACCTCCTGCTCGCCGACCTCCGCCGGCTGCTGCCCGAACTGCAGGCCCAACCCGGGCCCGTGCACACGGGCGGCGACGCCACCGGATTCCACCACTGATGTGCTGACGCTTCGGGCGTCCGCCACGTTCTGGTCGCCCGACGCCTTACCGGTGGCCGTTGGCGGGATTCGACGCGTCGGCGTAGCGGGGGAGCTGGCCGCCGCCGTCCAGGAGGAGGCCGGCGCCCGTCATGTAGCCCGCCAGCGGGGACGCCAGCAGCAGCACCGCGTCCGCCACGTCGTCGGGGGTCGCCATCCGGCCCAGGGGGACCGTGGCCGCCACCGCGGCCAGGGCCTCCTCGTCGCCGTAGTGGGCCACGTTGTCGTCCGTGCGGACCACGCCCGCCGTCACCAGGTTCACCCGGACTTTCGGGGCCCACTCCAGGGCCAGGGCCCGGGTCAGGACCTCCAGGCCGCCCTTCGCCGCCGCATACGCGGCCGTGCCGGGGGCCGGGCGCATCGCCGAGACGGAGCCGATGTTGATGATCAGGCCGCCGTCCGGCTGGTGCTGCATCACCGCGTTCGCGGCCTGGGCCACGAAGAACGGGGCGAGGAGGTTCAGCCGGACCACCGCTGTCACCAGATTGGGTGACACCGTGGCCGCGGGGACCGACGGGGAGCCGCCCGCGTTGTTCACCACCAGGTCCAGGCCGCCGAAGTGGGAGACGGCCGCCGACACCAGGGCCTGGGCCTCCGTGGGCTCGCGGACGTCCGCGGCCATGAAGACCATCCCGGGCGGGAGGTCGTCGGGAGTCCTGCGGCCGCAGACCAGGACCTGGTAGCCGGCCGCGAGCAGTCGGTCGGCGATGCCCCGGCCGATGCCTCGCGTACCGCCGGTGACGAGCGCCGAGCGGGGCTCAGAGCCGTTCGATGATGGTGACATTCGCGGTCCCCCCACCCTCACACATCGTCTGCAGACCGTACCGCCCGCCGGTTGCCTCCAGCTCATGCAAAAGGGTGGTCATGAGGCGCGCCCCGGTTGCACCCAGCGGGTGGCCGAGGGCCACGGCGCCGCCGTTGACGTTCACGCGGGTCAGGTCGGCGCCGGTCTCGCGCTGCCACGCGAGGACGACCGGTACGAATGCCTCGTTCACCTCGAAGAGGTCGATGTCGTCGACCGTCAGGCCGGCCCGTTCGAGGGCCACCGCCGTGGCGGGGATCGGGCCGGTGAGCATGTACACCGGGTCGTCCGCCCGGACGCTCAGGTGGTGGATGCGGGCGCGGGGCCGCAGGCCGTGCGAGTCGACGGCGCGGGAGGAGGCGATCAGCAGCGCCGCCGCGCCGTCGGAGATCTGGCTCGCCAGGGCCGCCGTCACCACCCCGCCGGGGGTCAGCGTCGCCAGCGCCTCCATGCGCTCGCGGGACGTGTCGCGGCGGGGGCCCTCGTCGTGCCGCACGTCGCCGAGGGGGGCGATCTCCCGGGCGAAGCGGCCGCCGTCGACGGCCGCCGCGGCCCGCCGGTGGCTCTCCAGGGCGTACGACTCCATCTCCGAGCGGGTCAGCGACCACTTGGCGGCGATCAGCTCCGCCGCCCGGAACTGGCTGATCTCCTGGTCGCCGTAGCGTGCCTGCCAGCCGGTCGAGCCGCGGAACGGGTCGTCGAAGCCGTACTCGCGGCCGGCCAGCATGGCGGCGGAGATCGGGATGGCGCTCATGTTCTGCACGCCGCCCGCCACGACCAGGTCGGCGGTGCCCGACAGGACGGCCTGGGCGGCGAAGTGCACGGCCTGCTGGGACGAGCCGCACTGCCGGTCGACGGTGACGCCCGGCACGTGCTCGGGCAGGCCGGCGGCAAGCCACGACGTGCGGGCGATGTTGCCGGCCTGCGGGCCGAGCGCGTCGACGCAGCCGAAGATCACGTCGTCGACCGCGGCCGGGTCGACGCCGCTACGCTCGACCAGGGCATTGAGGACGTGCGCCCCCAGGTCGGCCGGGTGGACGCCGGCGAGGCCGCCGCCGCGCCGCCCGACGGGGGTCCGGACCGCATCAACAATGAAGGCGCTCATGTCCAGCACCTTACCAAGCGAGCGCTTGGTTGGTAAGGTGGCCGGCATGGAACCGTTGGCCGCCCGGACCATTCCCGATCTGGTACAGGCGGGCGCCGCACACCACGGCGACCGCGAGGCGATCGTCGACGGCCCCGTCCGGCTCACCTACGCGCGGCTCGCCGACGAGGTCGCCCGGTTCGCCGGCGCCCTTGCCGCCCGGGGGGTCGGCAAGGGCGACCGGGTCGCGCTGTGGGCGCCCAACTCGTGGCGCTGGATCGTGGCCGCCCTGGGCATCGTCTCCGCCGGCGGGGTCATGGTGCCGCTGAACACGCGGCTCAAGGGCGCGGAGGCGGCGTACATCCTGCGCCGCAGCGGCGCCCGGCTGCTGTTCGTGCAGGACGGCTTCCTCGGCAACTCCTACGTCGCCTCGCTCCAGCAGGCGTGGAAGGAGGAGGAGCCCGACCACGGCATCGAGGCCGTCGTCGACCTGGTCGCGGAGTGGGACGCGTTCGGGCGGGACGCCACGCCGGTCAGCGTGGCCGTCGACCCCGACGACCTCGCGGACCTCTTCTTCACCTCCGGGACGACCGGGCGGCCGAAGGGCGCGATGCTCACCCACGGGCAGACCACCGAGCTGTACGTCGCCTGGAGCGAGCTGGCCGGCCTCACCGCCGGCGACCGGTACCTCCTCGTCAACCCCTGCTCGCACACCTTCGGCTACAAGGCGGGCGTGATCGCCTGCCTGCTGCGCGGGGCGACGATCGTGCCGCAGCCGGTGTTCGACGTGGAGGAGACGCTGCGCATCGTCGCCGCCGAGCGGATCACCGTGCTGCCCGGCCCCCCGACGCTGTACACGTCGATCCTCGACCACCCCCGCCGCGGCGCCTTCGACCTGTCCAGCCTCCGCGTCGCGGTCACGGGGTCCACCACGGTGCCGGTCGTCATGATCGAGCGGCTGCGCGCGGAGTTGCGGCTGGCGACCGTGCTCACCGCGTACGGGCTCACCGAGTCCTGCGGCACCGCGACCATGTGCCGCCCCGACGACGACCCGGTCACCGTGTCGACCACCTGCGGGCCGGCGGTCCCGGGCGTCGAGGTGCGGGTGGACGCGACGAGCGGCGAGGTCCTGATCCGCGGCTACAACGTGATGCGGGGGTACTTCGAGGACCCGGAGGCGACGGCCGAGGCGATCGACGCGGACGGCTGGCTGCACACGGGCGACGTGGGCGCGCTCGACGAGCGGGGCTACCTGCGCATCACCGACCGCCTCAAGGACATGTTCATCGTCGGCGGCTTCAACGCCTACCCGGCCGAGATCGAGCAGGTCCTGGCCCGCCACCCGGCGGTCGCCGAGGTCGCGGTCATCGGCATGCCCGACGCCCGGCTGGGCGAGGTGGCCCGGGCGTTCGTCGTGCCGCGAGCGGATGCAATACCCGACATTTCGGAAATATCGGAGTTCTGCAAGACGCGCCTCGCCAACTACAAGGTTCCGCGCGACATCGTGCTCATCGACGCCCTGCCCCGCAACGCCAGCGGGAAGGTGCTCAAGACCGCACTGAGGAGCCGCTAGTGGACACCGTCATCGTCACCGGCGGCGCGAGCGGCATCGGCGCCGCGATCGTCCGCCTCGCCAAGGAGCAGGGCCTCAACCCCGTCGTGTGGGACCTGAGCCCGGGCGGGATGGTCGTCGACACCCGCGACCGGGCGGCGGTCGAGGCCGCGCTCGCCGAGGTGGGCCCCGCCCGATACCTTGTCAACAACGCCGGTCCGGCGAGCTCCACTGCCCTCAGCTTCGGCGACGGCCTCATCGGTACCGCCGGATCCGTCGAGCTCGTCACGTCGGCCTGGCTCGCCACCGACCCGCCCGACGGGGCCGCGGTCGTGAACGTGGCCAGCGTCGCCGGGAACCTCGTCGGCACCGACTCGGCCTGGTACAGCGCCGGCAAGGCGGCCATCGCCGGCTACACCCGCCACCTCGCGACCCGCGTCGCGCCGCGGGTGCGGGCGAACGCCGTCGCGCCCGGCTTCATCGAGACCCCGCGGATGGCCGGCTTCGCCGACAGCCCGCTCGGCCGGGCGCTCGTCGAGCGCAACCCCATGCGCCGCGCCGGGCGTCCCGAGGACGTCGCCGCCGCGGTGCTGTTCCTGCTCTCCCCGGCCGCCGCCTACGTCAACGGCGTCCTGCTGCCCGTCGACGGCGGCTGGACGGTCACGCAGTGATGCAGCAGAAAGAAGGTGATCCGTGGACGCCGTGATCGTCGCCGCGGTGCGCTCCCCGATCGGCCGCGCCTACAAGGGCTCGCTGGCCGGTGTGCGCGCCGACGACCTCGCCGCGCAGGTGGTCCGCACCGCGCTCGACAGGGTGCCGGCCCTCGACCCGGCCACGCTCGACGACCTGATCATGGGCTGTGCCCAGCCGGCCGGCGAGCAGGGGTACAACCTGGGCCGCCAGGTCGCGATGCACCTCGGCTTCGACATGGTCCCCGGGACCACCGTCAACCGGTACTGCGCCTCGTCGCTGCAGGCGATCCGGATGGCGTTCCACGCGATCCGCGCGGGGGAGGGCCACGCGTTCGTCGCCGCCGGGGCCGAGATCGTCTCGCACTACCCGGCCGGCAAGTCGGACGGGATGCCGGACACGAAGAACCCGCGCTGGCCCACGTTCGCGCCCTCGGCCCGGTGGTCCGACCCGCGCGACAGCGGCGGGCTGCCCGACGTGTACGTCGCGATGGGGGAGACCGCCGAGAACGTCGCCCAGCTGTGCGGGGTCTCCCGGCACGAGCAGGACGAGTTCGCGGTGCGCTCGCAGAACAACGCCGAGAAGGCGCAGGCCGACGGGTTCTGGGACCTCGACATCACGCCGGTGACGCTGCCCGACGGCACGGTCGCGCGCCGCGACGACGGGCCCCGGGCGGGCGTGACCCTCGACAAGGTCGCCGCGCTGCAGCCCGCGTTCCGGCCCGACGGTACCGTGACCGCCGGCAACTGCTGCCCCCTGAACGACGGCGCCGCCGCCCTCGTCATCATGAGCGCCCAGCGCGCCCGCGAGCTGGGCCTGACGCCCCTGGCCCGGATCGTGAGCACCGGCGTGTCCGCGCTGAGCCCCGAGATCATGGGCCTCGGCCCGGTCGAGGCGACCCGCCGCGCCCTGGCCCACGCCGGCATGTCGATCTCCGACATCGACCTCGTCGAGATCAACGAGGCGTTCGCCGCGCAGGTGATCCCGTCGTACCGCCAGATGGGTGCCGACCTGGACCGGGTCAACGTCCACGGCGGCGCCATCGCGGTCGGCCACCCGTTCGGGATGACCGGCGCCCGGATCGCCACCACGCTCATCAACGGCCTGGTGCACCGGGACGGCCAGTTCGGCCTGGAGACCATGTGCACGGCCGGCGGTCAGGGCATGGCCATGGTGGTGGAGCGGCTGTCATGACCGGCCCGGAGCGAAGCGGAGGGGCCGGGCATCAGGGGCTCGGTTCGGAGGTCGTGCGCCCGGAGCGAAGCGGAGGGAGCATGACCGGGTCGCTGCAGGGTAAGGCGGTGGTGGTGACCGGGGCCGGGCAGGGCCTCGGCGCCGCCTACGCGGTGCTGGCCGCGGCCGAGGGGGCCGCGGTCGTGGTCAACGACGTCGACGAGGCCCGCGCGGCCGGCGTCGCCGAGCGGATCCGGGCCGCGGGCGGCCGCGCGCTCGCGGTGAGCGGCACCGTCGCCACCTGGGAGGGCGCCGGCGCGATCGTCGGCGCCTGCGTCGAGGCGTTCGGCGCGGTCGACGGCCTGGTCAACAACGCCGGCATCTTCCGCCTCGCGCACCCCGCCGAGCAGGACCCCGACGACTTCCGCCGGGTGGTCGAGGTGAACCTGCTCGGCACCGCCTACTGCGGCCTGCACGCGATCCGGGCCATGCTCGCCCAGGGCGGCGGCTCGATCGTCAACGTCACCTCCGGCGCGCACGCCGGGTCGGCGGCGATGGGCGCGTACGGGGCCAGCAAGGGCGGCGTCGCCTCCCTCACCTACTGCTGGGCCGCCGACCTCGCCGGCACCGGCGTGCGGGTCAACGCCGTCTCCCCGAACGCGCACACCCGCATGGCCGAGGCGTTCGAGGCCTACCTCGGCACCGCCGCCCAGGGCCAGAACCTGCACAAGCCCCCGGAGCAGAACGCCCCGGCGGTGATCTACCTGCTGTCCGACGCGGCGGCCGGGCTGCACGGCCAGATCGTGCGCATCGACGGCGACGAGCTGTCGATGATCGCCCATCCGACGGTCCTGGGGGAGGGCACCCACGACCCGTCGTGGTCGGTCGGCGGCGTCGCGGCGGCGTTCGAGGCCGGCGTCGTGGGCCCGCTCATGCCGGTCGGGCTGCACCGGTCCCGCCATGAGGCAGACTTGGGCGGGTGACCGACCGCACCTGGAAGGCGTTCGTGGGCGCCCTGGCCGACCGCATCGAGCGCGACGTCCGGGCCGTCCTCGACGGGCTCGACCCCGCGCTGCTCGACGCGGTGGCCGTGCCCGGCACCAACCCGATCGGCTGGCTGCTGTGGCACCTCACCCGCAGCCACGACCGCAACGTGAGCGAGCTGGCCGACCCGCCCCAGCTGTGGATCACCGACGGCTGGCACGCCCGGTTCGGCCGGCTCGCCGACCCCGACGAGACCGGCTACCGGCACACCCCGGAGCAGGTGGCGGCGTTCGTGAGCCCGGAGCCGGCCGTGCTCGGCGCCTACCACTGGGCGGTCGCGGCCCGGGTCCGCACGTACCTCGACACCGCCCCGGCCGGCGACCCGGACCGCCTGGCCACCAGCCCCACCCTGGGTGACACCGTCCCGGTCCGCGACCGCCTCGTCGGCGTGCTGGTGGAGGGCCTGGAGCATGTCGGCCAGGCGGCCTACCTGCGCGGCCTGCTGGAGCGCACCGCGTAGGTCAGGTGGGTCGCCCCGGGCGTGTCGCGGGTCTCCAGGTGCTCGAGGTCCACCGGCAGCAGCCCGTCGAAGAGCGGTGTGCCGCTGCCGAGCAGCACCGGGGCCACGTGCAGCCGCAGCCGGTCCACGCGGCCCGACACGAGCGCCTGGCGGGCCACGGACGCACCGCCCATGACGTGGACGTTGCGCTCCCCGGCGGCCGCCTGCGCGGCGTCCAGGGCCGCCGTGATCCCGCCGGTGACGAACGTGAACGTGGTGTCGCCCCGGCGCACGACCTCGTGCGGGCGGTGCGTGACGACGAAGACCGGCATCCGGTAGAAGCCGTCCTCGCCCCACCCGCCGGTGTCCTCGTACACCCGCCGGCTGGTGACCACGGCGCCCGACGCCGTGAACAGCAGTTCGTCGAGCAGCGCCCGGCCCTCGGGGTGCCGCCACACCCAGTGGTGCAGCGCCTCGCCGCCGTCGCCGAGACCGGGGGTCCGGTCGACGCCGGGGCCGGTGACGAAGCCGTCGACCGATACGGAGATGTCCACCTCGATGCGTCCCATGCCCTACCGACCAGCGGCGGCGGCGAAACTCATCGGTACCGGCTGTGACAAGGTGAACAGCCGCGGTCGTGACGCTGGGTGGCGGCCTACGATCGCGCCGTGGAGCCGACGACCGACGACCTGCTGCGGGCGATGACCGTGCTCGGGGTGCCGGGCGACCCGCTGTACATCATGCGCGACCTCGACGACGAGCACCGCCGCCTCGCGCTCCTGGCCCACCTCACCGCCGCCCTCGAAGCCCACCTGGCCGCCGCCGAGGACCGCTCCGACCTGGGCGTCGAGGACCTCGCCGACCTGCACTGGGACGCCGACCGGGCGGCCGCGGCCCGGCTGCGCAGGGCCCGCCTGGCCCGCGTCCAGCACGGGCTGTGGCGCGGGCGCGGCCAGCGCGCCGACCCGGTCACCGACGCGGCACTGACCACCCTGTCCGCGCTGACCGGGCTGCTGGAGCGCGGCGGCACCCATCCGAGCATCCATCCGAGCACCCATCCGATGCTGCCGGACGCGGTGGCCGCCCTGCGCGACGCCGCCGACCACCTGGGCACGGTCCTGCGGGCCACGCCCGAGCATCCGGTGTAGTGCGGCGGTCCAGGGCTCAGCGGCGGGCCAGGCCGTCCAGGAACAGCGACGTGCAGTCCTCGGCCAGGCGGGTGATCGGGTACGCCGCCGTCGGCTTGAACCAGCGCACCGACAGCCAGACCGCGTCACGCATCAGGCGGTACAGGATCTTCGGGTCCAGGTCGCTGCGGATCACGCCCGAGGTGATGCCCGCCTCGATGACCTGCAGCCAGGCCGCCTGGACCTCCTTGCCGGCGCTCCGCAGGTACCCGAAACGCTCGATCTGGGTCAGGTAGTTCACGTCGTTCTGGTAGATCTCGGTGGCGTGCGGGTGGGCCTCGACGACCTCCAGCGACGCCACGATGAGGTCGTGCAGCCGCGTCCTCGGGTCGGTGTCGCCGGACAGGACCCGCTTGTACCGCGTCCGCAGGTCCTCCAGGTAGGAGGTGACGATCTCGTCGACCATCGCCTCCTTCGACTCGAAGTGGTGATACAGGCTCCCGGACAGGATTCCGGCCTCGTCCGCGATCTCGCGGACCGTCGTGGCGGCCACGCCCTTGCGGGCGAACAACCCCGCGGCGCTCGCGAGAATCCGTTCGCGTCGATCCCCAGGCTCTCGCGCCATCCCGTGCCTTCTTGTCGATGTGTGCCGGCACCTGGAGTGTACGTGTGCCGTGGCCGTGAGATACGGCTCGTCGGTGAGTGTAGCGTAATCAAGCAAGCGCTTGGTACGGTCAGCTTTGTCCTTAGGCAAAGAAGGCGGGACCATGGCGAACAAGCGGATGACCGAAGACGAGGTCGTGAGCCGGCTGCGGTCCGGCATGACCATCGGGATCGGCGGCTGGGGTTCTCGGCGCAAGCCGATGTCACTCGTGCGGGCGATCCTGCGCTCCGACCTCACGGACCTGACGATCGTCAGCTACGGCGGCCCGGACGTGGGCCTGCTGCTGGCGGCGAAGAAGGTCCGCCGCCTCGTGTACGGCTTCGTGTCGCTCGACACGATCCCGCTCGAGCCGCATTTCCGCGCGGCCCGGCAGGCCGGCGCGGTCGACGTCACGGAGTACGACGAGGGCATGCTGCGCTGGGGGCTGTACGCCGCCAGCTGCCGGCTGCCGTTCCTGCCCAGCCGGGCCGGCCTGGGCTCCGACGTCCTGCGGGTCAACCCGGAGCTGCGCACGATCGCCTCGCCGTACGGCGACGAGGAGCTGGTCGCGGTGCCCGCGGTCGCGCTGGACGCGGCCCTCGTGCACCTCAACCGGGCCGACGAGCACGGCAACGCGCAGTACCTCGGCCCCGACCCGTACTTCGACGACCTCTTCTGCACCGCCGCCGAGCAGGCCTACGTGTCGGTCGAGCGGATCGTGCCGACGGAGGAGCTCACCCGGGACGCCCCCGTGCAGACGCTGCTGCTGCAACGCTGGATGGTGCACGGCGTCGTCGAGGCGCCCGGCGGGGCGCACTTCACCAGCTGCGACCCCGACTACGGCCGTGACGAGGAGTTCCAGCGACGCTACGTGCAGGCCGCGGCCGACCCGCAGGCCTGGGCGAACTTCTACGAGGAGTACCTGGGGGTGGCCGCATGAGCAGCGACGTCACACGCGCTGAGGTCTGTGTCGTGGCGTGCGCGGAGGCGTGGCGCGGCGACGGCGAGATCCTGGCCAGCCCGATCGGCCTGGTCCCGATGATCGCCGCCCGGCTGGCCCGCGCCACCTTCGCCCCGGACCTGCTGCTGTCCGACGGCGAGGCGCTGCTGACCCGGGGCACCTGGGCGATCGGCGGCACCCCGCCCGTCATCGAGGGCTGGATCCCGTACCGCGCCGTGTTCGACCTGCTCTACAGCGGCCGCCGGCACGTCATGATGGGCCCGAGCCAGATCGACCGCTACGGCAACGCCAACATCTCCGCCATCGGCGACTTCGCCCGCCCGGACCGGGCCCTGCTCGGCGTGCGCGGCGCCCCCGGCAACACGGTCAGCCACCCCACCAGCTACTGGGTGCCCCGGCACGGCCGGCGCTCGTTCGTCGAGGCGGTCGACATGGTCAGCGGCATCGGCTACGACCGCGCGGCCGCCAACCCCACCGCCGGGCGCTACCACGAGCTGCGCCGCGTGGTCAGCAACCTCGGCGTGTTCGACTTCGGCACCGACGACCACCGCATGCGCCTGGTCTCCGTGCACCCGGGCGTGACGGTCGACGAGGTGCTCGAGGCGACCGCGTTCTCCCTGGTGGTACCGGCGGAGGTGCCCGAGACCCGGCTGCCCACCGGCGACGAGCTGGCGCTCATCCGCGACGTCATCGACCCGCAGGCGACCCGGGACCGGGAGGTGCGGGGGTGACCGCCCTGCGGACGCCGATCTGCGAGCTGTTCGGCGTCCGGTACCCGATCGTGCAGACCGGCATGGGCTGGGTCTCCGACGCCGCCCTGACCGCCGCCACCTCGAACGCCGGCGGCCTGGGCATCCTGGCCAGCGCCACGCTGTCGTTCGAGGAGCTCGCCACCGCGGTCGCCGAGGTGCGCCGGCGCACCGACCAGCCGTTCGGGGTCAACCTGCGCGCCGACGCGCCCGACGCGCGCAAGCGGGTCGACCTGCTCATCGGCGAGGGGGTGAAGGTCGCCTCGTTCGCCCTGGCTCCGAAGCCCGACCTGATCGAGCGGCTGAAGTCGGCCGGCGCCGTCGTCGTGCCCTCGGTCGGGGCGCGCCGGCACGCCGAGAAGGTCGCCGCGTGGGGCGCCGACGCCGTGGTCGTGCAGGGCGGCGAGGGCGGCGGGCACACCGGCCCGGTGCCGACCTCGTTGCTGCTGCCGCAGGTCGTCGACGCCGTCGACATCCCGGTCATCGCGGCCGGCGGCTACTTCGACGGCCGCGGCCTGGTCGCCGCGCTCGCCTACGGTGCCGCCGGCATCGCGATGGGCACCCGGTTCCTGCTCACCAGCGACAGCCCGGTGCCGGTCGAGGTGAAGCAGCAGTACCTCAAGGCCTCGCTGACGGACACGGTGGTCACCGACGCCCTCGACGGCGTCCCGCAGCGCGTCCTGCGCACGCCGTTCCTCGACACGCTGACCGGCGGCCGGCGGCTCGCCAGCGCCGTCGGCAGCGCCCGGACCTTCCGCAAGCTCACCGGCCGCAGCTGGCTCAGCCTCGTGCGGGAGGGCCGCGCGATGCACCGGGAGCACGGCCTGAAGTACTCCCAGGTGCTGCTCGCCGCGAACACGCCGATGCTCATCCGGGCCGCCATGGTCGACGGCCGCCCGGAGCAGGGCGTGATGGCCACCGGCCAGGTCGCCGGGCTGATCGACGACCTGCCCAGCTGCGCCGAGCTGGTCGAGCGGATCATGGCGGAGGCCGCCGACACGCTGAAGCGGCTCGCCTGATGCCGGTGTACTCGATCGAGGGCGTCGTCCCGGTCGTCCACCCGACCGCGTACGTCCACCCGACCGCCGTGCTCATCGGCGACGTCCACGTCGGCCCGCGCTGCTACGTCGGCCCGCTGGCCAGCCTCCGCGGCGACTTCGGCCGGCTCGTGCTGGAGGAGGGCTCGAACCTGCAGGACTCCTGCGTGTTCCACACCTTCCCCGGCACCGAGGCGGTCCTGGGCCGCGACGGGCACGTCGGGCACGGCGCGGTCCTGCACGGCTGCGTCACCGAGCCCGGCGTGCTCATCGGCATGAACGCGGTCGTCATGGACGACGTGCTGGTCGGCGCGTACGCGTTCGTCGCCGCCCACTCCTTCGTCAAGGCCGGCTTCGTCGTCCCGTCGCGGATGATGGTCGCCGGCGCCCCGGCCCGGGTGGTGCGCGACCTGACGCCGGAGGAGCTGGCCTGGAAGGCCAACGGGACGAAGGTGTACCAGGAGCTCGCCGCCCGCAGCCTGGCGTCCCTCGCGCCCGCCGACCCGCTGCCGGCGCCCGAGCCGGACCGCCCGGCGCTGTCGACGTCGGCCGCGGTCGCGGTCCCGCTCGACCAGGCCCGGGCCACCCCTTCCGAACCTAACAAGCGCTTGGTAGGCTGACCGCATGGTGACCAGGACCAAAGGCCACGGCCTGCTCGAAGGGCGGACCGTGCTCGTGACCGCCGCCGCCGGTACCGGCATCGGGTACGCGACCGCCGAGCGCTGCATCGAGGAGGGCGCGACCGTCGTCATCAGCGACCGGCACGAGCGGCGCCTCGCCGAGTCGGCGGAGAAGCTCGGCGTCCTCGGGGTGCCCTGCGACGTGACCGACCAGGCGCAGGTGGACCGGCTGTTCGACGCGGTCACCGACCGGCTCGGCGGCCTGGACGTCCTCGTCAACAACGCCGGGCTGGGCGGCACCGCGCGGCTCGTCGACATGACCGACGAGCAGTGGAGCACGGTCCTCGACGTGACGCTCACCGGCACCTTCCGCTGCACCCGCGCCGCGCTGCGGCACATGGTCCCGCGCGGGCGGGGTGTGGTGGTCAACAACGCCTCGGTCATCGGCTGGCGGGCGCAGGATGGGCAGGCGCACTACGCCGCGGCGAAGGCCGGGGTCATGGCGCTCACCCGCTGCGCCGCCATCGAGGCGGCCGCGGCCGGGGTGCGGGTCAACGCCGTGGCGCCCAGCCTGGCGATGCACCCGCACCTCGCCAAGGTCACCACCGAGGAGCTGCTCACCGAGCTGTCCGGGCGCGAGGCGTTCGGGCGGCCGGCCGAGCCGTGGGAGGTGGCCAACGTGATCGTGTTCCTCGCCAGCGAGTACAGCTCGTACATGACCGGCGAGGTCGTCTCCGTCAGCAGCCAGCACCCGTAGGAGCACTTCATGGTGGACGCCAGCGCCGTGGGCCGGGTGGGGGAGCCCTTCACGCTCGACGTCGAACGCGGCAAGATCCGCGAGTTCGCCCGGGCCACCCACTCGCAGAACCCCGCCTACCTGCAGGCGGAGGATCCCGTGGTACCGCCGACCTTCCTGACCACCGCGTTCTTCTGGCAGTCCGGCGCGAGCGACCCCTGGGAGGCGGTCGCGATGGACCAGCGCAAGGGACTGCACGCCGAGCAGGAGTTCGTCTTCCACGGCCCGCCCCCGCGGGCCGGTACGCGCCTGACCGGCCGGTCCCGGATCGAGTCGGTGACGCGCAAGGAGGGCCGGCGGGGGACGCTGACCTTCGCCGTCATGGTCACCGACTTCCACGACGAGGCCGGCAACCTCGTCGCGACGGCCAAGCTGACCGGGGTGGAGACCGCATGACGAGCTTCACCGTCGGCCCGCTGACCCGCACCGACCTGGTCCGCTACCAGGGCGCGTCGGGCGACTTCAACCCGATCCACCACGACGAGGAGTTCGCCCGCGCCGCCGGCATGAAGGCGCCGCTGTCGCTGGGCATGCTCCAGGCCGGGCTCATGGCGACCTGGGCCACCGACCGGTACGGCGCGCAGAACGTCCGCTCCTTCCGGGTCCGCTTCGCCGCCCAGGTGTTCCCCGGCGACACCGTCACCTGCGACGGCACACTCGTGCGGCGGTACACCGCCGAGGACGGCTCGCCGCTGCTGGACCTCGAACTGACCTGCACCACCCAGGACGGCACGGTCGCCGTGTACGGCTGGGCCACCTTCGCTGCCGACCTCGCCGCTTCCGATGGAGATGCCGCATGATCGAGACCACCGTCGACGACCGGGGCGTGGCGGAGATCGTCATGAACAACCCGCCGGTCAACGCCCTGCCCGTCAAGGGCTGGTTCGACCTCGCGGCCGCGCTCACCGCCGCCGGCGCCGACCCGGCCGTGCGGGCCGTCGTGCTGCGCGCCGAGGGCCGCGGCTACAACGCCGGCGTCGACATCAAGGAGCTGCAGGCCGCCGCCGACCACGCCGCCCTCGTCGGGGTGAACCGGGGCTGCGCCGCCGCGTTCGCCGCCGTCTACGACTGCCCGGTCCCGGTGATCGCCGCCGTGCACGGCTTCTGCCTCGGCGGCGGCATCGGCCTGGTCGGCAACGCCGACATCATCGTCGCGTCCGACGACGCCACGTTCGGCCTGCCCGAGGTCGACCGGGGCGCGCTGGGCGCCGCGACGCACCTGTCCCGGCTCGTACCGCAGCACAAGATGCGCGCGATGATGTACACGTCGGCCACGGTGACCGCCGCCGAGCTGCACGCGTTCGGCTCCGTGCTGCGCGTCGTGCCCCGCGCCGAGCTGCGGGCCGCCGCGCTGGAGCTCGCCCACGACATCGCCGGCAAGGACCCGGCCGTCATCCGCGCCGCCAAGGAGTCGCTCAACGGCATCGACCCGTGGGACCCCAAGCGCAGCTACCGCTACGAGCAGGGCTTCACGTTCGAGCTCAACCTGACCGGCGTGGCGGACAAGGTCCGGGACGAGTTCGGCCGATGACGGTCGACCTCACCGACACCGCGTCCGAGGCCGCGTTCCGCGCCGAGGCCCGGTCCTGGCTGCGCGCCAACGTCCCGTCGGCGCCGCTGCCGTCCGGCGACACCCGCGCGGGCTTCGCCGCCCACCTCGACTGGGAGCGGCGCCTCTTCGACGCGCGGTGGTCCGTCGTGTCGTGGCCGTCGCAGTACGGCGGCCGGGACGCCTCCCTCTGGGAGTGGCTCATCTTCGAGGAGGAGTACTACGCCGCCGGGGCACCGCAGCGCGTCACCCAGAACGGGATCTTCCTGCTCGCACCGACGCTGTTCGAGTTCGGTACCCCGGAGCAGCGCGACACGCTGCTGCCCCGGATGGCCGCGGCCGAGGACCTGTGGTGCCAGGGCTGGTCGGAGCCGGGCGCCGGCAGCGACCTGGCCGGCATCGCCAGCCGCGCCGTCCCCGCCTCCGACGGCGGCGGCTGGCGCCTGTCCGGCCAGAAGACCTGGACCACCCGCGGCGCGTTCTGCACCCACCTGTTCGGCCTGTTCCGCACCGACCCGTCGGCGCCCCGCCACCGCGGCCTGACGTACTTCCTCGTCCCCCTCGACACCCCCGGCGTCACGGTCCGCGGCTTCGGCCGCCTCGACGGCGACGAGGGCTTCGCCGAGGTCTTCTTCGACGACGTGCACGTCCCGTCGTCGGCCGTCCTCGGCGGCGTCGGCGAGGGCTGGCGGGTGGCGATGGCGACGACGGGCTCCGAACGCGGCCTGACCCTGCGCTCCCCGGGCCGCTTCCTGCACACCGCGTCGCGCCTGATCGCCCTGGCGTCCGCGCAGCGCGACCGCCTGCGCCCCGCCACCCGCGAGCGCGTGACGCGGGCCTGGCTGGCCGCCCGCGCCTACCAGCTGTTCACCCTCAACCAGGTCACCGACCTCGTCGAGGGCCGCCCGCCGGGTGCGCGGTCGAGCCTCAACAAGCTGTACTGGTCGCAGCTGGACATCGACCTGCACGAGATCGCGCTGGAGCTGCTGGGCGCCGAGGCGATCCTGGACTCGCCGTGGACCCGGGGCTTCCAGTTCTCGCTGGCGGGCCCGATCTACGCCGGCACCAACGAGATCCAGCGCAACATCGTCGCCGAGCGGGTGCTCGGCCTGCCGAGGGCCTGAGGGGGTACCGGTGCGATTCGCCCCGACTGAAGACCAGCTGGCCTTCCGCGACGCGGTCCGGGAGCCTCTCGTGAAGGGCTGGCCGGCGTTGGCCGAACTGGGACTGTTCGGCGCCCTGGTGCCCGTGTCGCAGGGCGGCCTGGGCCTTGCCGAGACGGACCTGGTGGCGGTCCTGGAGGAGATCGGCGCCGCGGCGCTGGAGGCCCCGGTGACGGCAACGGCCTTCGTGGCGGCCCCACTCCTCGCGGCGTTGCTGGACGCCCCCGTTCGGTCGGTCGACCGACCGAGTGGGTACGCGGGCACGCGGGGGGTGA
>NZ_JBEXCY010000098.1:0-21506 GCF_040605515.1 Dactylosporangium sp. NPDC005572
ACCGCGACGGCCACCACCCGCAGCGGCGGCCAGGGCGTCAGCCCGGCGATGAACCCGACGCTCGGGCGGAACAGCAGCGGCGCGCCGATCCAGCCGACCGCGAGGCCGGCGCCGGCGGCGACGAGCCCGAGGACGAGGTACTCGGCGAGCTGCACCGCGGCGATCATGGCCGGGCCGGCGCCAACCGCCTTGAGCACGCCGACCCGCCGCCGCCGCGCGATGACCCGGCCCGCCACGAGCCCGGCGACGCCGGTCACCGCGAGGGCGGCCAGCAGTGTGCTGCCGACGTACATGGCCGTCTGTGCGTTGCGGGTCAGCCGGTTGTTGGTCTCGGCGACCTCCTGCCAGGTGTGCACCTGCCCGCCGCGGAAGCTGTCGTTGTACAGCTCGGCGCGGATGAAGGCCTCCTGGTGCTCGACCTGCAGCTTCAGCGCGTACGACAGCGGCATCGTGCCGGCGATCGCCGGGATGTCGCCGCGGTCGACCCAGACCAGCCCGCCGTTCTCGACGAGGAAGCCGTCGGGGACGTGCCAGCCGACGGCGGGGAACACCGCGCGGGCGGCGCTGACCGCGATCCCGGTCACCCGCAGCCGGGTGGTGTTGACGGTGACCGTGTCGCCGACGCGCATGCCGAACGTGGTGGCGAAGGTCCGCTCGACGACCACGCCGCCCGGCCGCACCCACGTGCCGTCGGTCACCGCCGGCTGGTCGACCGCGGCCGGCGCGCCGTCGCGGCCCTCGGCCACGACCCGCACCCTGGCGCCGCCGGCGGTCAGGTCGGTGTACGCGAGCGGGAACGGCCCGCTGTACGCCGTGACGCCGGGCGCGGACGGCACCGGCGCGAGCGCGGCCAGGGCGTCGGCGCCGGTGACGCCGGGCTCCGCCACCACGTCCGGGCCGGCGGTGGCGGCGCGCGTCTGCCGGTACGGGTCGGCGACCATCGTCCTGAGGGCGAGCCCGAGCGTCAGGGTCGCCGTCGCCGCGGTGACGGCGATCAGCAGCAGTACCGCGTCGACCGGCCGCCGCCGCAGGTCCCGCGCAAGGAGCCGGCCGACGAGCAGCAGCCGCCCGG
Source organism: Dactylosporangium sp. NPDC005572 (assembly GCF_040605515.1). Lineage (NCBI taxonomy): Bacteria > Bacillati > Actinomycetota > Actinomycetes > Micromonosporales > Micromonosporaceae > Dactylosporangium > Dactylosporangium sp. NPDC005572. The sequence continues at coordinate 1,073 of NZ_JBEXCY010000098.1, forward strand.
TCATGCGTCCTCCGCTTCGCTCCGGCCGCATGCCTTCAACGCTGAGCCGATGATGCCCGGCCTCCTCCGCTTCGCTCCGGAACCGGTCATGCGTCCTCCGCTTCGCTCCGGCCGCATGCCTTCATGCTGAGCCCCTGATGACCGGCCCCTCCGCTGCGCTCCGGACCGGTCATGCGGGGACCGCCACGTGGTGGTCGTCGGTGAACGCGCCGTCACGCATGGAGATGATCCGGTCGGCGACGGCGGCGATGCGGGCGTCGTGGGTCACGACGACGAGGGTCTGCCCGGCCGCGCGCAGCTCCTCGAACAGCCGCAGCACGTCGAGCGTGGCCGCGCTGTCGAGGTTGCCGGTCGGCTCGTCGGCGAGCACGACCGCCGGCTCGTTGCTCAGCGCCCGCGCGACGGCGACCCGCTGCCGCTGGCCGCCGGACAGCTCCGACGGCAGGTGGGCGGCCCGGTCGGCGAGCCCGACCCGGTCGAGCAGGTGCAGCGCCCGCCGGCGCGCGCGGCGGGGCGCCTGCCCGGCCAGCAGCGCGGCCAGCTCGACGTTCTCGACCGCGGTGAGCTCGTCCATGAGGTGGAAGGACTGGAAGACGAACCCGACGCTGTCGCGCCGCAGCCGGGCCAGCCGCCGCTCGCTCAGGGCGTCGACCCGCTGCCCGGCGAGCAGGATCCGGCCGCCGGTCGGCCGCTGCAGCCCGCCGAGCAGGTGCAGCAGGGTGGACTTGCCGCATCCGCTCGGCCCCATGATCGCCACCGCCTGCCCTGCGGGCACGTCCAGGTCGACCTCGTCGACGGCCCGCACGAGCGTGTCGCCCTCGCCGTACCATCTGGACAGTCCGCGCGCCTGCAGTGCCAGCATTCCCGTCATTGCCGTCCTGTCCAGGTCCGCTCGCACGCGTCGAGCCATTCCAGATCCGCGCGCAGCCGCAGTACGACCCCTTCGAGGAGCAGTCCGGCGACCGGGTCGGCCCCGGTCATCGCGGCCCGCTGGGCATCGCGGAGGCGGCGCATGATCTCGCGCCGCTGCGCGTCCACGAGCGCGACCGGGTCGGCCAGCCGGGCCCGCGCGGCGGCGACCAGCTTGAGGTGGAACTCGGCGAGGTCGGGCTTGGGCCAGCTGACCTCGGCCAGCCAGGCGGTGACCCGCTCCTGCCCGGCCGGGGTGAGCGCGTACACCCGCCGGTCGGGCCGGTCGGGCAGCCCGTCGTCGTGCTGCGACGTGACCAGCCCGGCCTTGGCCAGCCGGGCGAGCGTGACGTAGATCTGCCCGGCGTTCATCCCGTCCCCGAGCGGCCCGAGCGCGTCCCGCAGCCGGCTGCGCAGCTCGTACCCGTGCGCCGGCTCCTTGGCCAGCATGGCCAGCACGACGTCCTGCACCCACGGCCACCCTTCAAGTCGACCGTCTATGGATAACCGCTATCCATAGACGGTGTCAAGGTCGATATGTAGTGTGCCTACGCATGAACACGACGCGAGTCCTGCTCTACGGCGGCGCGCTCGGCGGGCCGGCGTTCGTGTTGACGTTGCTCGTTCTGGGGGCGAATCGGGCGGACTACGACCCGGTCCTGCACCCGATCAGCTCGTTGGCGCTCGGCCCCGGCGGTTGGGTCCAGGCCGCGAACTTCGTGATCGCCGGCCTGTCCAGCCTCGCGCTCGCAGCCGGCCTCTGGCGGCAGCGCGGGAGCAAGCGCACGGGTGCCGTTCTCACCGGCCTGTGGGGTGTGGGCTTCCTCGGTACAGCGGTGTTCACCACCGACGCGGTGAGTGGCTACCCCGCGGGCACGCCGGCGATCCCCGACGGAACACCCAGCGGGACGCTGCACAACCTGTTCGCGCTTGTCGGTGCGCTCGCGCTGGTGGCGCTGTGCGTCGTGTTCGCCCGCGGCGGCCGGACCTGGACCACGTACTCGCTGACCACCGCGGCCCTGTTCGTCGTCGCACTGGGACTGGCCGGAGCCGGATTGGCGCAGGCCGACGGCCTGGTCGATGTCGCCGGGCTGCTGGACCGTGTCGCCGTCGTCATCGCCTGGGCGTGGATGACCGCCCTGGCGATCAGGGCGTTGCGACAGACGCGCGACCAGCGGCGCGGCGAAAACCGAAATTCCAACGCGGAAATTCGGCGGTCATGAGCCTGTTTGCGGTCTATCATGGCGCGCCGTGCTCACAAACGAACAGATCATCGGACAGGCCCTGGATCGGATCGAGGCAGGGTACGTCTTTCCCGAGAAGGTCGTGGACATCGGCGCCGCGATCCGGCGCCGTCTTGCGGCAGGCGAGTACGACGACCTGGACGGGCCTGTGCTCTGCGAGACGGTGACCGCTCACCTTCAGGAGGCGTGCCCGGACAAGCATCTGCGGCTGCTGTGGGTGGACGAGCCGCAGTCGCTGGATCCGGCGGACGAGGACGACGGGCGGGCCGCGTTCCTCGCGCTGCTCATTGCGGAGAACCAGGGGATCCGCCGCGTCGAGCACCTGGACGGGAACGTCGGGCTCATCGACGTCCGGCGCATCGCGGACGCCGACGGAGGCGCCCGCGCGATCGGCGCGGCCATGCAACTGGTCGCCCACAGCTCCGCGCTGCTGCTGGACCTGCGTGCGTGCCGCGGCGGGTCGCCGGAGGGGGCCGCGATGTGGTGCAGCTACTTCTTCCGGGACGACCAGGTGCACCTCAACGACATCTACGAGCGGTCCACCGGCGTCACCCGCCAGTTCTGGACGACAGCGCACCTTCCCGCGCCGCGCTACACGGACCGCCCGGTCTATGTGCTTACCAGCGCGACCACGTTCTCCGGGGGCGAGGACGTGGCCTACACCCTGCAGGCGCACGGCCGGGGCGTCGTCGTCGGTGAGACGACACGCGGCGGTGCGCATCCGACGGCCCGCTACGCGGTCACCGAACACATCCTCGTGACCGTGCCGACCGCCCGGGCCATCAACAGCGTCACCGGCACCAACTGGGAGGGCGTCGGAGTGGTCCCCGATGTACCCGTTCCGGCGGACCGGGCACTCGACACGGCACTCAAGGCGGCATTAGGGCGCATCGAGGCATAGGCGCGCCCGCATCGGCGGACGGACCGCATCCTCGTCGCGCTGGGACTGCCGCCGTTGCTGGGGCCGGGGGACCGCTAGAGTGCGGGCGGGCCGCCGGGGGCTCGGGGCTCCAACGGGTTGGGAACCACCGTCCAGGTCTGGGCTGCGGAAGGGGTCGCGGTGATCGGCGCGGGAACAGTGCTGGCCGGGCGGTACGAGATCTCGCGGCACATCGCCGGCGGCGGCATGGGGGACGTGTGGCAGGGGACCGACCGGGTCCTCGGGCGCACCGTCGCGGTCAAGCTGCTGCGGGCCGCCTCCGGTGAGCCGGAGTTCATCGAGCGGTTCTTGGCCGAGGCGCGCACCATGGCCACGATCAGTCACCCCGGCGTCGTCGACGTCTACGACTTCGGGGACGATCCGGACGCCGGCGTCTATCTCGTGATGAAGTATATCGACGGACAGTCGCTCGCACGGGCCCTCGACCACGGGCGGCTCGGCGCCGACGTGACGATGCGGATGGTCGCCGAGGCGGCCGAGGCGCTGCACGCGGCCCACGAGAAGGGCGTGACGCACCGCGACGTCAAGCCCGGCAACCTGCTCCTGCGGCCCGACGGCAGCACCGTGCTCACCGACTTCGGCATCGCGCGGTCGGCCGCGGCCAGCCACCGGACCTCGACCGGGCTGCTGCTCGGCACCGCGTCGTACATCGCGCCCGAGCGGGCCGGCGGCCAGCCGGCGAGCGCCCGGTCCGACATCTACTCGCTCGGCGTCGTCGCGTACCAGTGCCTGGCCGGGCGGCTGCCGTTCGAGGGCGAGAGCCTGCTGCAGATCGCGCTGCGGCACGCCAACGACGCGCCGCCGCCCCTGCCCGACGACGTGCCGGCCGCCGTCCAGGCGGTCGTCGCGCGCGCCCTGGCCAAGGACCCGGCGGACCGTTGGCCGTCCGGGGCCGCGCTCGCCGACGCGGCGCGGCACGCGCTGGCCTCGGAGCCCACCCGGCGGGAGTCTGTGCCGGGGCGGTCAGGCGCGACGAATCGGCGGCTGCTCGTCGCCGGGGGTGCCGTGCTCGCCGTCGCGGTCGCCGCGACCACCGTGGTCCTGCTCGGGCGCGGCGACGACGCGAAGGGTACCGATGCCGCCGCGGCGAACCCCGGCGCGTCCGGGTCGGCGGCCGCGGGCGACGGGCTCGGCGGGCTGTCGGCCGTGTCCGGGTCGAGCCCGTCCGGGTCGCCCGGCGCGGGCAGCCCGGCGGGGGTGGCCGGTCCGCCGTCGCCGACCCGCACCGCCGGTGGTGGGCTGCCGGCGGCACCGACCGGCCTGCAGGCGACGCCGGTGAGCGCGACCACCATCCGCCTGCAATGGACGGACAAGTCCGCCGATGAAGGTGGATTTACCGTCATCAACGGCGCTACATCGAAGAACGCCGGTGCCAACGCGACCTCGCTGAACTGGGACGGCCTGGCCCCGGACACGCGCATGTGCTTCAAGGTGCGCGCGTTCAACGCCGCCGGCGCCTCGGCGTACTTCCCGGCCGCGCAGGACGACTGGGTCTGCGCCACGAGCCTGCCCGGCACCGGCCCGGCGGCACCGGCGAACCTGTCGGCGACGCCGCTGAGCGCCACCGCGATCCGCCTGCAGTGGACGGACAACTCGGGTGACGAGACCGGATTCACCGTCATCAACGGCTCGGCATCGAGGAACACCGGTGCCAACGCGACCTCGTACACCTGGGACGGCCTGGCGCCGGGTACGTACATGTGCTTCAAGGTCCGCGCCTACAACGCCGCGGGCGTGTCGGCGTACGCACCGTCCGCGCAGGACTCGTGGGTCTGCGTCACGACCCCGGCGGCGTGAAGATCACCGCTTCGGCGGTCGTCGTCAGGTCCGGCACCGGCAGTCCGGAGTGGCGGCACAGCTCCCGCACGGCGTCGGTGAAGCCTTCGGCGTCCTCGTGCACCTCGAGGTACTCGCCATAGATCAGATCGACGATCAGCGTGACCCGGCGCTCGCCGTCGGGCGGCAGCCCGACCACGGAGAGCGCGACGCCGGCGACCTCGTCCCACGGCAGCTCCGAGACGCTGGTGGCGCCCGGCCGCATCACCCTGCCGTACCTGGAGACCAGTGGATCGCTCACCAGCGTCACGGTGATGCCGCCGGCCGAGACCTCGATGCGCTGCACCGATGCATCCTCCTCCTCCGACGAGGAGATCGTCGAACTGCAGCGCATACTCGGATCGTGGACCTTCCCGTGCTCGTCATCGACGGCGCTGAGTTCTCCGACTTCGACGGCTTTGCCCGCGCGTTCTCGAACCTGCTCCACGACCACACGTGGGGCGGCAACCTGGACGCCTTCAACGACATCCTCCACGGTGGCTTCGGGACGCCCGATCGATTTGTACTGCGGTGGCTGCACGCCGACCGCTCCCGCGCCGCGCTCGGCTACGCGGCGACGATCGCCCGCCTGGAGGGCCTGCTGCGCACGGCCGATCCGTCCAACCGCCCGGCGATCCGGGCCAGGATCGAGCGGGCCGGGCTGAGCACCGGCCCGACCCTGTTCGACGAGCTCGTGGAGATCATCCGCGACCACGCCGACACCATCGTGCTGGAGCTGGCGTAGCCCCGGTCGGCCCGCTCGTCCGCGAGCCGGGCGGCGAGCCGTCCGGGGTCCCGGCCCCGCGCTGCCCCGGACGGCCAGAAGTACAGGTCGTAGCTCACGCCACGCAGCGTAGGTGCGAGGCATAACCGGGGCGTGCCGGGTAGGGGATCCGCCATGAGACCGACCACGACGACGAACGCCGGGACGCCCGTTGCCAGTGACGAGTACTCGCTCACCGCCGGGGCCGGCGGGCCCAACCTGCTGCAGGACACCTACCTGCTGGAGAAGCTGGCGCACTTCGTCCGGGAGCGGGTGCCCGACCGGGTCTACCACGTCAAGGGGGGCGGGGCGTTCGGCTACTTCGAGGTGACCCAGGACGTCACCCAGTGGACCAGGGCCGCGTTCCTGAACAAGGTCGGCAAGCGCACGCCGGTGCTGGCGCGGCTGTCGACCGTGGCCGGCGAGGAGGGCTACGCCGACACCGACCGGGACGTGCGGGGCTTCGCGGTCAAGTTCTACACCGAAGAGGGCAACTACGACATGGTCGGCAACAACACGCCGGTCTTCTTCGTGCGCGACCCGATGAAGTTCCCCGACTTCATCCACTCCCAGGAGCGCATGCCGGACAGCGGCCTGCGCAGCAACAACGCCCAGTGGGACTTCTGGACGCTCTCACCCGAGTCGGCGCACCAGGTGACGGTCCTGATGACCGACCGCGGCACCCCGCGGACCTGGCGCCACATGAACGGCTACAGCAGCGACACCTACATGTGGCAGAACGCGGCGGGTGAGCGGTTCTGGGTGAAGTACCACTTCAAGACCGAGCAGGGCATCCAGACCATGACCGACGCCGAGGCGAAGGCGATGAAGGCCGAGGACCTCGACTTCCACCGCCGCGACCTGTTCGAGGCGATCCTGCGCCAGGACCACCCGGCGTGGCGGGTGGAGATGCAGATCATGCCGTACGAGGAGGCGGCCGGGTACCGCTTCAACCCGTTCGACATCACCAAGGTCTGGCCGCACAAGGACTACCCGACGATCCCGGTCGGGCGGATGGTGCTCAACCGCAACCCGGAGAACTTCTTCGCCCAGATCGTGCAGGCCGCGTTCGACGTGGCCAACATGGTCCCCGGCATCGGGCCCAGCCCGGACCGGATGGTGCTCGGGCGGATGTTCGCCTACGGCGACTCCAACCGGTACCGCACCGGCCCCAACTACGCCCAGCTGCCCGTCAACCGCCCGCTCAGCGAGGTGCACAACTACAACAAGGACGCGCCGATGCGGTACCACCACAGCGGCAACCAGCCGGTGTACGCCCCGAACAGCTACGGCGGCCCGGCCGGCGAGCCGCAGCGCTACCGCGACCCGAGCTGGACGGTCGAGAGCGGCGAGATCATGCGCACCGCGTACGAGGCGCACCGCGAGGACGACGACTTCGTCCAGCCGGGGATGCTGTACCGCGACGTGCTCGGCCCGACCGACCGCGAGCACCTGGCGGGCAACATCGCCGCCCACCTCGGCTCGGGCGTGGAGCGCTTCATCCAGGAGCGGGCCGTCAAGGAGTACTGGACGAGGGTCGACCGCGACCTCGGCGCCCGCGTGGCCGAGCGGATCGGCCTGGCGAGCGTCGCCGGACGATGACGGCGGGTGTCATCCTTCGGCGGACGACGTGACCCGGCGGCGCCCATAGCGTCGGAGGCGTGCCGGAACAGCAGACCGTAGCCCGGGGGCCCGTCCGCGGGGCGGAGCGGGCGCCGGCCCCCGACCTCGCCCGCGGCGTCATGCTGCTGCTGATCGTGGTGTCCAACACCGGGTTCCACCTGTTCGCCTCGGCGTTCGGGCCGGACGGGCACCCGGTCGGCGGCTCCGTCGCCGACCGGGTCGTGCGGTTCGCGGTCATCCTGACGCTGGACATGAAGGTGTACCCGCTCTTCTCCTTCCTGCTCGGCTACGGCATGATGCAGCTCTTCCTGCGCCAGACCGCGGCCGGCACCGGCGCCCGTGGCGCCGCCCGGGTCCTGCGGCGGCGCAGCGGGTGGCTCGTCGCATTCGGGTTCCTCCACGCGACGCTGCTCATGGCGTCGGAGATCCTGACGTTCTACGGCATCGTGACGCTGATCCTCGGCTGGCTGTTCGTCCGCCGCCGCAACCGCACCCTCGCCGTCGCCGCGGCCTTGTCGGCGGTGCTGACCGTCCTGCTCGCCCTGCCGGAGCTCGCGGCCACCGGTACACCGGAAATGTCCAACCCGGTCGACGAGCTCGCGACCGGTGAGCCGGACCTGGTCGCCGCGGCCGGCCGGCGGTTCCTGACGTGGTGCTTCCTGGTCTTCGCAGGGGCGATCGGATGGCTGGTCAGCCCGCAGATCATCCTCGGGTTCCTGGCGGCGCGGTACCGCATCCTCGAGGAGCCCGCCCGGCACCGGCGGCTGCTGCGGTGGACCGCGGCGCTCGGCATCCCGATCGGCTGGCTCGGCGCGCTGCCGGCGGCCCTCGCCCACGTCGGCGCGGCCGAGGTGGCGCCGGCGGCCGCCGCGGCGCTGCGGGACCTCACCGGCGTCTGCTGCGGCCTCGGGTACGTCGCCCTGTTCGGGCTGGTCGCGGCCCGGGCCCGGCCGACGCGGCTCGGCGCGGCGGTACGGGCGGTGGGGAAGCGGTCGCTGTCGTCGTACCTCGCGCACTCGCTGCTGTTCGCCCCGGTCCTCGCCGCCTGGGGCCTCGGCCTCGGCGCCCACCTCGGCAGCGCGACGATGCTGGCGTTCGCGGTGCTCGTGTGGCTGGTGACGGTGGCCGCCGCCGACGCCCTGGAGCGCCGGGGCCGCCCCGGGCCGGCCGAGCACCTCCTGCGCCGGCTGAGCTACCCGCGGCGGTCAGCGGCCGCGCTGCCACTCGGTGGGGCTGACGCCGTACTCGGCGCGGAAGCGGCGGGCGAAGTGGCGAGGGTTGGCGAAGCCCCACGACCCGGCGATCGAGGCGACCGTCGCGGCCGGTGACCCGGCCAGCTCGCGGTGCGCGCCGCGCAGGCGGCCGCGGATGACCCACTCCGACAGCTGCTCGCCGTGCTCGGCGAAGGCGGCGTAGACGGCCCGGACCGACACGCCGTGCTCGGCGGCCAGGCGGGCCGCGCCGAGGTCGGGGTCGCGCTGGTGGCGGGCGATGTACGCGGTCACGCGGGCGAACAGCGTGCCCGCGGACACGTCCCGCGGCCACGGGCCGTCGGGCGCCGACACCGAGGCGATGAGCGCCCGGATCAGCTCGACCGTCGCGGCGCCCAGGAGCTCCGGCTGCAGCTTGTCGAGGACGCCGGGCAGCTCCAGCAGGTGGTGGCGCAGCAGGTCGTACATCGGGCTGGCCGCCAGCCGCGGCACCGCGTCGCGGACCGCCTCGACCGGCAGGCCCAGCCGGTCGTAGTCGACGAGGACCGCCTCGACGACCGACGCCTCCTCGACCTGGAACTCGTACGGCGAGGTCAGGTCGGCCAGCTGGAGCTCGCCGACGCGGTCGCCGAACGGCATGTCCCGGTGGCGCATCCGCACGGCGCCGCTCACCGGCAGCCCCAGCGAGAGCCGCTCCGGGGTGCCGGAGTGCAGGTGCCGGGAGGTGCAGGTCAGCCGGTGCGGGCCGGCCACGTTGTGGATCAGCTGCACGCCCGGGCCGAGCTGCCAGTGGCTGATGCGGGCCCGGGCCGGCTCGGCCACCGACACGGCGACCGGCTGCAGGTGGGAGCTCAGCGTGGCCCGGACCGCGTCCGCGCGGTCCGGCTCGGGCAGCGCGGACGTGTCGAGCAGCAGCGCCATCGCCACAGGGTAGGGCCCGGCGTCACGGTGCCGGCTGACGGGCACAGTCAACCTACGGATGACCGACCACCGGGGGACGTGCATCGTGGGTCGCACCCAGCGCGCACCGGCGCGCGACCGCACGGTGAGGACCACGTCGTTGAAAGACGTCCGCATGACGCACATCGGAGGCCCGACCGTGCTCGTCGAGGTCGGGGAGTGGCGCCTGCTCACCGACCCGACGTTCGACCCGCCCGGCCGGCGGTACTCGTTCGGCTGGGGCACCGGCTCCCGCAAGCGCACCGGCCCGTCCCTCGACCCCGCCGAGCTCGGCCCCGTCGACGCCGTGCTGCTCAGCCACGAGCACCACGCCGACAACCTCGACGACCGCGGCCGTGAGCTGCTCGCCGGCGTGCCGGTCGTCGTCACGACCCGGGCCGGCGCCCGCCGCCTCGGCGGCCCCGGCAGCGCCGGCAGCGCCGGCGACGTCCGGGGCCTGCTGCCGTGGGAGGAGACCGTGCTGGAGGCGCCCGGCCGGCCGCGGATCCGGGTCACCGCCACCCCCTGCCGGCACGGCCCGCCGCTGAGCCGGCCGATCGTGGGGCCCGTCGTCGGGTTCGCGCTCGGCTGGGACGGCCAGGAGCACGGCGTGCTGTGGATGACCGGGGACACGGTGCTGTTCCCGGCCCTGCGTGCGGTACCGCGGCGGATGACGGTCGACACCGTCCTGCTGCACCTCGGCGCCGTGCGGTTCCCGCTCACCGGCCCGGTCCACTACAGCCTCACGGCCGCGCAGGCGGTCGAGCTGTGCGGGCTCGTGCAGCCCCGCACCATCGTCCCGGTCCACTACGAGGGCTGGGAGCACTTCAGCCAGGGCCGGGAGGCGGTCGAGCGGGCGTTCGCCGGTGCGCCCGACGGGCTCGGCGACCGCCTGCACTGGCTCCCGCTGAGCCCGCGGCCCAGCGATACGTAACGGCGGAAGGACCGTCACCGTACGGATGCCGTGGAGGGTCGGGTTCCCGCAGCGTGGTGGCACCAAGCCATGACGAAAGGACCCGACCAATGCCGACCACCCGCCGAACGCTGATCGCCGGAACCGCGGCGGTCGCCACCGGCGCCCTGCTCTCCGCGCCCGGCACCGCCGCTGCCGCTTCCACGAAGCCCCCGAAGGCCAAGCCGACCATCGTGCTGGTGCACGGCGCGTTCGCCGACGCCTCCGGCTGGAACGAGGTCGTGCGCATCCTGCAGTGCGACGGCTACACCACGTACGCTCCGGCCAACCCGCTGCGCAGCGTCTCCGGCGACTCGGCCTACCTGGCCGGCTTCCTCGCCACGCTCACCGGGCCGGTCGTGTTGGTGGCGCACTCGTACGGCGGCATGGTCATCACCAACGCCGCCACCGACAACGCCGACGTGAAGGCCCTCGTGTACGTCGCCGCGTTCGCCCCCGACGCGGGGGAGACGCTGCAGGGGCTGCAGCTGAAGTACCCCGGCAGCAAGCTCGGCGACACCTCGCTGGACCTGCGCCCGAACGGCGACAGCTACGACGGCTACGTGAAGCCCGCCGCCTTCCGGGACGTGTTCGCCGCGGACCTGCCGAAGGCCACCACCGACGTCATGGCCGCGACCCAGCGCCCGGGCGACGTGCACACCCTGCTCGAGCCCTCCGGCGCGCCGGCCTGGAAGAGCATCCCGTCCTGGTACCTGGTGGCCCGCAACGACAACCTCATCCCGGCCGCCGCCCAGCGGTTCATGGCCCAGCGGGCCGGCGCCCGCGTCACCGAGGTCGGCGCGTCGCACGTCGCGATGATCTCGCAGCCCCGGGTCACCGCGGACCTCATCAAGCAAGCGGCCCGCTGAAAGGACAGCTCATCATGTACGTCACCACCCCCGACGGCGCCTCCATCTTCTACAAGGACTGGGGCAGCGGCCGCCCGGTCGTGCTCAGCCACGGCTGGCCGCTGAACTCCGACAGCTGGGAGGCGCAGGCGCTGTTCCTGGCCGCCAACGGCTACCGGGTCGTCGCCCACGACCGGCGCGGCCACGGCCGGTCGACGCAGACCTGGCACGGCAACGAGATGGACACCTACGCCGACGACCTGGCCACCCTCCTCGACACGCTGGACCTGCGGGAGGCGACCCTCGTCGGGTTCTCCACCGGCGGCGGCGAGGTGGCGCGGTACATCGGCCGCCACGGCACCGGCCGCGTCGCGCAGGCCGCGCTGATCTCGGCGGTGCCGCCGTTCATGCTGCGGACCGACGACAACCCCGGCGGCGTGCCGATCCAGGTGTTCGACGCGATCCGCGCCGGGTCGCTCGCCGACCGGTCCCAGACCTACAAGGACCTCGCGGCCGGCCCGTTCTTCGGCGGCGCCGCCTCCCAGGGCGTCCAGGACGCGTTCTGGCTCCAGTCGATGGCCTCCGGGCACCGCAACGCCTACGAGTGCATCGCGGCGTTCTCGGCCACCGACTTCCGCCCCGACCTGGCGAAGATCGACGTGCCGACGCTCGTGATCCACGGCGACGCCGACCAGGTGGTGCCGTTCGAGGTCGGCGGCATGGCGTCCTCGGCGCTCATCAAGGACTCCCGGCTCATCGTGTACCCCCGGGCGCCGCACGGCATCACCGACACCCACAAGCAGCAGCTCGGCAACGACCTGCTCGACTTCCTGAAGGAGTACGACGCATGAGCACGATCGTCCTGGTCCACGGGCTGTGGGTGACCCCGCGCAGCTGGGAGCACTGGGTGCCGTACTACGAGGCCAAGGGGCACACGGTCATCACACCGGCATACCCCGGCTTCGAGGTCGAGGTCGAGGCCCTGCGCGCCGACCCGACCCCGATCGCCACCGTCACCGTCCCGGAGACGGTCGCGCACCTGGAGAAGATCATCACCGCGCTGCCCGAGAAGCCCATCATCATGGGCCACTCGTTCGGCGGCACCCTGACCCAGCTGCTGCTCGACCGCGGCCACGGCGCGGCCGGCGTGGTCATCGACTCGGCCCCGCCGGAGGGCATCCGGGTGACGCCGCCGTCGCAGATCAAGTCGCTGTTCCCGATCCTCAACAACCCGGCGAAGCGGCACCAGGCGGCCGGCTTCACCCCGGAGCAGTTCCACTACGCGTTCACCAACACGCTGTCGGAGGAGGACGCCCTCGCGGCCTACGAGCGGTACGCGATCCCGGCCCCGGGCAGCTGGGTCTGGGCCTACGGCCTGATCGCGAACTTCAAGCCCGGCAAGCAGGAGACCTGGGTCGACTACCGCAACGAGCAGCGGGCCCCGCTGCTGTTCATCGCCGGCGGCGCCGACCACATCATGCCGCCGTCGGTGAACAAGTCCAACGCCCACCACTACAAGGCGGCGGGCACGATCACCGAGTACCACGAGTTCCCCGGCCGGTCGCACTGGACCTGCGCCGAACCCGGCTGGGAGCAGGTCGCCGACCACGCCCTCGACTGGGCCCTGCGGCACGCCCGGTGACCATCCGGTGATCACCCGTGGCATCGCCCGCGCTCCCGCCCGGGCGATGCCACGCTGGTCCGTATGGCAGCCTCCCCGGGCCGGCTGGCCGGCCAGACGGTCGTGGTGCTCGGCGGCAGCGCCGGAATCGGCCTGGAGACGGCCCGCCAGGCCCGCGCCGAGGGCGCCGACCTGGTCCTGGTCGGCCGCGACCCGGACCGCCTGACCCGCGCGGCGGCCGACGTCGGCGCGGCGGCCACCTCGGCGTTCGACGCCACCGACCCGGCGACGCTGCGCGACTTCTTCGACGGGCGCGGCCCGGTCGACCACGTGATGGTCACGGCCGGCGGCAACTACTACACCCGCCTGGCCGACCTGGACCTGGAACAGGCGCACCGGCTGGTCGACGAGCACCTGTGGCTGCCGCTGCACCTGGCCCGCGCCGTGACCGGCCGGGCCCGCAGCCTGCTGTTCATGGGCGGCACCGGCGGCCGCCGCCCGCGCCCCGGCCTGGTGCTGTCCGGACCGCTGACGGTGGCGATGCCGGCGCTGGTGGCGAACCTCGCGATCGAGCTCGCCCCGACCCGGGTCAACCTGATCGCGGCCGGCTTCGTCGACACGGACCTGTCGGCCCGCCTCCTCGGCCCGGACCTCGACCGCCGCCGCGCGGAGCTGCGCGCGACGCTGCCGATCGGCCGCGTGGTCGGCCCGGCCGACGTCGCGGCCCTGGCCGTGCACCTGATGACGAACACGGCCCTGACCGGCGCGACCTACGACGTCGACGGCGGCCAGCAGCTGACCTAGGCCGCAGCTGACCTGGCCGCGGCTGACCTAGCCGGCGGCCTGCCGGATCAGGTCCGCGACGGCGTCCGGCCGGGACTCGTAGACGGCGTGGCTGCCCGGGACCTCCACGACCGTCGAGCCGGCGCGCTCGGACATCGCCCGCTGGGCCGGCGGCGGGATCATGCGGTCGTCGGCCGCGACGAGGTACCAGCTGGGCTTGGTCCGCCAGGCCGGCTCGGCCACCGCGCCCGCGAGGGCGTCGACGCCCCACGGGAGTTGCGAGTCGGCGAGGAACGCGGCCCGCTCGGCGGGCAGGTCGCCGGCGAAGGACTGGTGGAACCTGTCGCGGTCCAGGAACAGGAAGCCGTCGACCGGGGGCAGGATCGGCGGGACCGGCGCGCCCGGCGGCGGGTCGGCGATGAGGGTGTTGACGGACTCGCCCTTGTCCGGGGCGAACGCGGCGATGTACACCAGCGCGGCGACCTTCTCGTGGGTGCCGGCCTCGCTGATGACGGCACCGCCGTACGAGTGGCCGACGAGCACGGTCGGGCCGTCCTGGCGGTCGAGGACCCGGCGGGTGACGGTGGCGTCGCCGGCCAGGGACAGGGTCGGGTGCTGCACGACGCTGACGTTGAAGCCGTCCGCGCGCAGCCGGTCGTAGACCGCCTGCCAGCCGGAGCCGTCGACGAAACCGCCGTGCACCAGGACCACGTTGCGAATACTCATGCCGGGAACGCTAGGCCCGGCCGCCGGCGCGTCGATTCTGTCAAATGACTGGGCCCGGCGGGTCGTCGCCCAGTGCGTCGCGCAGCGCGGCGCGGGAGGTCACGCCGAGCTTGGGGAAGATCTGGTACAGGTGGTATGCGACCGTGCGCGCGGACAGGAACAGCCGCTCGCCGATCTGCTTGTTCGACAGGCCGGCCGCGGCCAGCTGGGCGATCTGCCGCTGCTGCGCGGTGAGCCGGGCGCCGGCCGGTGCGTCCTGCCGCAGCCCGGAGGCGCGCAGCTCGTTCGCCGCCCGCGCCGCCCACGGCCGGGCGCCGAGCTGCTCGAACGTGTCGGCGGCGGCGTGCAGGTGGGTGCGGGCCTCCGACGGCGCGCGGGTGCGCCGGAGCCGCTCGCCGTACGCGAGGCGGATGCGGGCCAGGTCGAACGGCCAGCGGTCGGCGTCCGGCCGGCCCAGCGCCCGCTCGAACAGGTCCGGGTAGTCGTCGTCGGGCGCCGCCATCGCGGCCGCGCCGGCGACGGCGAGGGCCAGGCGGGGCGACAGGGCGTCGAGGCGGGCCGCCCGCGCCGCGGCGACGTGGGCGGCGGCCTCGGCCGGCCGGCCCGACCGGGCGGCCGCCTCGACCAGCTCCATGACGAGCCACAGCGCGTTCGGCATGTGGGTGGCCAGTTCGCCGGCCGGGGTGACCGCGGTGGCGCACCGGTAGGCCTCGTCGAAGTCGCCGTGGGACAGGGCGGCGAGGGTCTTGACGTGCCACACGTACGCGGACACGACCCCGGCCCGCCGGGGCGCCGCCCAGCGGCTCATCCGGTCGGTCAGCGCCCGGCCCTCCTCGTGCTCGCCGCGGGCGGTGACCACGACCGCCCGCAGGAAGTCGCCGACCCACCGCAGCAGCGAGTAGTCGTGTGCCTGGCACAGCGCCAGCCCCTCGTCGGTGAGCGTCAGCACGTCGTCCCAGCGGCCGGCGAAGTACGCGTCGTTGCCGAGCAGGAACAGCGCCTCGATGGCCGAGGTGACCGCGCCGCCGTCGCGACCGTGGCGGACCGCGCGCCACAGCGGCTCGCGGCAGCCGCCGATGCGGTCGAGGTAGCTGCCGGCGATGGCGGTGCGCACGATACGGGCCGGACTGGTCTCGGAGCGCAGCCGGTCGATGGTGGCGTCGAGCTCGCCGAGCACCGGCTCGGCGCGGCGGGCCGGGTCGCTGAAGGTCTCCGCGAGGATGGCCAGCAGCCGCGGCGGCTGCGGCCGCAGCCGGGCGACGGCCGCGTGGAACGGGTCCCACAGCTCGGCCCGCCCGCCGAAGAAGCACACCATGAGCAGCGTGTACAGCGCCTCGACGAGCGTCTTGTCGTGCGCGTCGCCCGGCTCCGGCAGCGCCTCGACGGCCATGGTGAGCAGCCGGTGCGCGGTGTCGATGTCGCCGTGCTCGTTGAGCAGGTGGTACGCGCCGGCGACCGCCCCGGCGAGGGCGCCGCCGTGCTGCGGATCGGCCCGCCGGGCGGCGTCGAGCAGCGCCGGCACCTCGCGCAGGTCCCCGGTGACGATGGCCCCCAGGTAGGCGGCCTCGGCGAGGCGGCTGGACCGGTCGGTGCCGGCCGGGCTGATGTCGGCGGCCCGCAGCAGCTCGGTGATCGCCCCGACCGAGTCGCCGCGGAACAGGTTGGCGTGGGCGACCTGCTGCAGCAGCGCGGCCACCGCCTCGTCCGGGCCGGTGCACGCCTCCGCGAGGTGCCAGGCCCGCCGGGCCGGCTCGTCCGCACGGCGCTCGGCGAGCACCCGGTGGGCGGCGCGCCGCTCCGCGCCGGTGGACAGCTCCACGACGGCGGAGCGGATCAGCGGGTGCCGGAACGTCAGCCGGGCCGCGGCGCCGTCGATCGTGACCACCCGGGCCCGGTCCGCGGGTGCCAGGTCGTCCGGTTCCAGGACGGTGAGGTCGCCGGTACCGTCGAGCACCGCCAGCAGCAGGGCCCGGCGCGTGGGCTCCGGCAGGCCCCGGATGCGCCCGGCGAACACCGCCTGGAGCCGGTGGGTGAGCGGCAGCGGGCCGGTGGGCGGCGGCTGCGTGCCCAGCGCGACCGGCAGCTCCAGCAGCGCCAGCGGGTTGCCCTGGGCCTCCGCCAGCAGGCGGTGCCGGGCCCGGCGGCCGAGCTCCGGGAACCGGCTGTCGAGCAGCGACTCCGCCGACGCGCCGGACAGCGGCCGCAGCTCGTGCACGGGGACACCGTCGAGCCCGTCGCCCTCGCCGGTGCGCGCGGTGGCCAGGAACCCCACCGCGGTGCCGGCGGTGCGGCGGGCGACGAACCCGAGCACCATGCGGCTGGCCTGGTCCACCCACGGCAGGTCGTCGACGACGACCAGGACGGGCGCCCGCGTCAGCAGCTCCAGCGTCGCGTGCGCGATCATCATCCGGTCCGGCACCGCGGACTCCCGCAGGCCGATCGCGCTGCGCAACGCCGCGCGGTGCGCCTCGTCCAGCTCGGCGAGGTCGCTGCCGAGCAGCGGGAACACCAGCTGGTGCAGCCCGGCGAAGCTCACGTGCGCCTCGAACTGCGTGCCGGTCACGCGCAGCACCCGGCGCCCGCCGGCGACCGCGTGCGCGGCGGCCGCGTCGGCGAGCGCGGACTTGCCGACCCCCGCGTCGCCGACGACCATGAGCGCGCCGCCGTGCACCAGCCCGCGGACCAGCGCCAGGTCCGCCTCGCGCCCCACCAGCTCCGTCATCCGAACCGACACCGCCCTCACCGACAGGCGTCGACTCTATGCCGTCACCGGCCCCGCGATCAGGACGGTCAGGCGGTGGCCGGGGCCGGGGCCGCCGGGGCCGGGTCGTGCATCGGCCAGGCGCGGCCGATCAGGGCGGCGGCGCCCAGGCCCGCCGCGGCGAGCATCAGGGCGACGTGCGCGCCCAGGCGCTGCGCGCAGCAGCCCCAGGCGATCGCGCCCAGGCCCTGCGCACCGAACAGGACCACCTGGTACACGGCCAGGCCGCGGGCCCGGACCCAGGCCGGCAGGTGGCTCTCGATCGCCGAGTTGGTGCAGGCCAGGGCGATCACCCAGGCGGCGCCGGCGGCGATCAGGACCGCGGCGACCAGGCGGGCGTCCCGGCTCGACGCGACGACCACGAGGGACAGCAGGAACACGCCGGCCGAGCCGGCGATCCGGTCGCGGATGCGGACCGCGCGCAGGCGCGGCTGGATCAGCGCGCCCGCGACAGCGCCCGCGCCGAGGGCGCCGAGCAGCATGCCGTAGCCGTTGACGCCGAGGCCGAGGCGCTGACCGGCCAGCAGCGGCAGCAGCGCGAGCAGGGCCGAGCCGGGCAGCAGGAACAGCAGCGCGTGGCCGAGGATCCGCCGGACGATCGGGGTCTGCCGGACGTAGCCGCAGCCGGACCGCAGCGCATGGTGGAAGCGCTCCGGCCGCCGCTCCGCGGCGCGCTTGCGGGCCTGGACCGGGCACGGGCGCCAGGCGATCAGGACGCCGACGAACACCAGCACGGTCACCGCGTGCAGGGCGAACACGGCCGCCGCGCCGGCCCAGGCGATGAGCAGCCCGGCGACGGCCGGGCCGACCGCCCGCACGACGTTGGTGCTGATCGCGCCGAGCGCGGAGGCGTGCGGCAGGTGGCGGCGCGGCACCAGGTCGGGGGTGATCGAGCCGAACGCCGGCATGGTCAGCGCGGCGCCCGCGCCGATGACGCACTGCAGCACGAGGACCGTCGTCGAGGCCACCTCGCCGTGGACGGCCAGGCCGGCCAGCACCAGGCCGACGGTCGCGATCGCCAGCTGGACACCGATGAGCAGCCGCCGCCGGTCGACCAGGTCGGCCAGCACCCCGGCCGGCAGGCCGAGCAGCAGTACCGGCAGCATGCTCGCCGCCTGCACCAGCGCGACCAGCAGGCCGGTGTCCGCACGGCCGGTCGAGCCGCCGGAGATCAGCCATTGCGCGCCGACGAGCTGCATCGCGGCGCCGGCGCCGGCGGCCGACATGGCCAGCCACAGCGCGCGGAAGGCGCTGCTGCGCAGCGGGGCCCATGGGGTGTTCGAGTCTTTCACGACGGAGGTGACCTTCTCCTGCTCGGGATCTCGGACTGCCACCAAGACTCGCCGCTGCCGGGCCGCCGGACATCGGGGTCATCGGCCGTCACCGGCTCGGGGTGCCCCGTACCCCCGTGTACCGGCTGGCCGGAAGAAAGGGTTACGCGCCGAGCGAGCGCTGGACCGCGAGCACGTCCGCGGCGAACGGCGGCGGCAGGTCCGGCGCGGCCGCGGACGGGCGGCCGTCGCGGACGGCGGCCGCGGTGTCCCGCAGGGCGTCGCCGACCCTTTCGGCGCCGGCTGCGGTGCGGACGGCACGGCCGCCGGTGCGCTCGTGCTCCCAGCAGGTGGCCAGCATGCGGTACGCCAGACGCTGGACCGCCACCACCCCCGGCCAGAGCGTCTCGTCCGGGGCCATCGTGTAGACGTCCGGCAGCGTGAGCGCGCGGTGCTGGAGATCCCGCCGCGCCGTGCGCGCCGCCGTGGTCGTCACGTTGCCGGTGGCGAGGTGGCCGAGCACGGCGACGGCGGCGTCGAGCGTGCCGGCGAGCGCCTCCGGCAGCCGGGCCGCCGCGCCCAGCCGCGCCGTCGCGAGGAAGACGACGAGGGCCACCGCGCAGCCGATGGCGGTGTCGGTGCCCCGGGCCACCAGCAGCGCGCCGACGTCGTCGACCGGCCGGCCGCCGGAGCCGATGAGCAGCGCGACCGGGGTGATGAAGACGACGGCGAGGGCATAGTTTCTCGGGACGAGCCATTCGATGGTGTACTGCAGCGCCATGATCTTCAGCACCAGCCACAGCCCGGCCGGGTGGGCCAGGAGGAGGCCGCCGGCCAGCAGCAGCCCGGCCCACGTGCCGGTGAGCCGCTCCAGGCTCCGCTGGGCGGTCCGCGGCCAGTCGAACCCCTGGTGCAGCACGAGCACCGCCGCGGTCGTGGCCCAGTACGCGTGCTCCAGGCCGAGCCCGGCGGCGGCCGACCCGGCGATGAGCGCGGCGAGCCCGGCCCGGGCCGCGGTGAGCACGGCCGGCGAGCCGGGCCGCAGCGCCTCACGCAGCAGCGCCCCCGCGGCCGGCCGCCCGAACGGGGGCTCGGCGACGCCCTCCTCCGGCGCGGCCCGTTCGCGCCGGCGCGATCCGTTGAGGAGGTCGGCGAACCTCAGGTGCAGCGCCCGGGTCTCGGCGCGCAGCCGGTCCAGCGCCGCGGTCGGGCGGGCCGGCTGCTCGGCGACCAGAACGTTCCACGACTCGTGCAGCGCGGCGGCGGCCCGGTGCCGGGCGTCGTCGAGCTCGTCCGGCCCGGCCGCGGCGAACCCGGCCACCGCCGCGGCGGCCGCGGCGACCGCCGAGTGCTCCGGCCCGCGCGGCCGGACCACCGCCCCGGCCAGGTGGACCAGCCAGGCGAAGGCCCCACCGGCGAGCACCAGCGCCCCGACCCGCCACGGATCGGGATGCCCGGCGTGCATGGCGACCCCGGTGGCGGCGGCGAGCACGACGAAGTACGCGCCCGGCTGGCCGACCGGCACCGCGTTGCACAGCAGGGTCGCCCCGGCCGCGAGCACCGTGAGCGCGCCGACCGCCAGCCACGGCACCCCGGCCGTCCACAGCCCGGTCAGCACGGCCAGGCTGATGGCCACGGCGACGGCGGCGAGCAGCCCCGCCCGGTACCGGTACGGACGCCCGCTGCCGTACAGCGCCGTGAACCCGCCGATCGTGGCCATGAGCCCGGCGGCGACGTCCCCGGCCAGCCAGCCGACGAGCGCGGGCACCCCCATGCACACCGCCGCCCGCATCGCGACCGGCCACCGGCGCGGCACCGGCCGCACCGCCAGCAGCGCGGCAAGCCCGGCCCGCGACGGCGGCGGGGCCGGCGGGATCGGAGCGGCCATCACCGCCCATCCTCCCGCACGCCGGGCCCGTCAGCCGGCCGGTCCGCCGGACTCCGCGCGCGCCGACCCGGCCGCGTCGCCCGGCCCGCTCGTGGCCTCTGCTCCCGGTCCGCTCGTGGCCTCTGCTCCCGGTCCGCTCG